>JAQVBK010000281.1 GCA_028690365.1 Candidatus Cloacimonadota bacterium | reverse complement strand
ATCTGTAAGGTGTAGAGATCCACGAATTCAATTTCTGCTCCTTCGTCTTTCGCTCCTGCTAATACGGCATTTACCAGCCTGAGTGTGTTACTCTCTTTTCCTTTAGGACTTGCGTTTATTCCGATAATTTTCATGAATATGATCTCCGGTTAATGGAGATCAGGGGGGAATTACGTATAATAGTATTGATTGGGAGCCTGAAATGTGGCTCTTCGATTTCTTTACATTATTCTTATAAAACGTATTCATCAAAGTAAGCTTAAGCCTACCTAATGATGATTGTATGAAAGATCGTGTTACTCAATCTTGGTAAGCGAAAATAGGCCGATAGAAACCTTTATATATTTTCGCGCGACCCTGCGGTGAGCACCGTCGGGTCAATGAGAGGATATGCAAAAACCACTCTCAAAGGACCCAGAACATCTTGGAACGTGGCAGGATAAATTAATTCCCTATGACTTTCTTCTGGAAAAATCCCGTGAAACCGGATTCATAAAACGGTTTCGAAAACTAAATCCTGTATATCTCCTATACGTTCTAATTTTTGGGATTAGTAGCCACGGACGACCTACTTTTGAAGAAATATACCGAAGATATGTAGATTTTGACGTGAATCCAAAATTTTCCACGAGTATAACCGTTCAAAGTTTCAAAAAGCGTTTTGACCAAAATATGGTCAATTTCCTTTCTTTTCTCCTGGAGCATTATATCAACGTGATGATCTCGGAATGTCCTGCACGATTTAAAAACCAAGCCCTAAGATTCAAGGACATTCTCATTCAGGATAGTAGCATAATACGGTTAAGTAAAAAACTGTTCGAAGCATCTCCTGGCGCCCGTTCTAACAATAATGCGGCAGGATTAAAGATTCATGCGGTATACAGCGCCCACGCACACTCCGTAAAAACCATACAAATCACTGGTGAAAGAATACATGATTCAAAGATGCTTCGAATAGGACGTGATGTAAAAAACGTCCTAATTATTAACGATTTGGGATATTACTCACTAAAAATCTTTACCCGGATAAAGTATTATGGGGGATTTTTTGTAAGCCGATTAAAAACGAATGCTAAACCGAAGGTCGTTTCTGTTGTTTCAGGTAAGATTTCAAAGAAATTGAAACTATCAATAGAAGAAGACAATTCTCCTTTCCTCTCTGATTTCCTCGAACATGCAAAAAAAACAGGGATTTATGATCTGGTATGTTCGTTTGAGATTGAAAAGGGACAACGGAAGAAAAATATAAACTCGATAACGGAAAATTTTAGAGTTATTTGCTTCTGGAATCCGAAAACGTTGACGTGGCATACGTATATAACAAATCTTTCGGTAGACAAATTTCATCCGGATGAGATCTATGAATTATACAAATACCGATGGATCATTGAACTCTTATTTAAAGAGTTAAAAGGAGATTATGACCTTGGAAAACTCCTCCTTGGAAATTTATCACTCGCTTATGTCCATATATATTCCATGCTCATTCGGTTGGTTATTAGTAGAAACCTGTATGCTTGGATACTTTCAGCAATTGACCCAGATAAACGAGAGAAATATGGACCACTGTTGTGGTCGAAAGTATTTGCAGAAAAATGTCATGAATTCTTAAGTATTTTACACCAGCATTTGTTTGGAAAGGAGGATGTATGCGAGAGGTGGATCAGGTTGGAAAGCTCGTTGCGGCACCTGGGTAAAAGTCGTCACAATAAACCAAGATTATCTCAAAAATTTTCAACTCCCTAAGTTCGTTTGATAATAGAATCAAGAATAGGCCCGTTCTCGGTTAGCGTTAGCTATTGATTCTTTTTTTTAAAAAAACCCTAAATATAACTCTATTTTCGGAGAGGTATATCTGGTTCAAAAATTGTAGATGGAATTTGATGGGGGGTAAGAAATTTCGATAAATGCGCTTGTAGTTTTGTAGTTTAATTTCTTGTTCAAGTGTAATGGCCATAATATGAGATAAAAAGTATTACGTGTTATAACATTAGTAGTCACATAATGTAGAATTTGGGCTTAAGATCACTTTGATGAACAAACCTCGTAAACAACGATTATCTGGCGTAGAAATCTCCCGTATAATTCAAGGTCGAGGATTCCAGGTTAGCTATTCAACAATTAAAAATATCATTCGTAATTGGAATGAAACGCATCGTCATCGAGAAGTCTACGTCTTACAGGATCCTCCAGAAGGATATCGGGCTGAATTTGATTGGGGTTTTGTTGACCTGACACTTGGGAACATTGTCCAAAAAGTTTCTCTGGCAATATTCACATTAAATTTCAGTCAGTATCGGTTTGGACTGCTTTTTCTAAATCAAACTTCTTTCGATGTAATTCAGGCACATATTCACTTTTTCAATGAGATAAAGGCCGTTCCTCAAGTGATAGTGTATGACAATGCAACCACGATCTATGACATTAGAAAAAAGCAATACAATCAGCGATTTCTTCTTTGTGCTACTCATTATCAATTTAAACCTCAGGTTTGTAATCCCGCATCACCTCACGAAAAGGGTAGTACTGAGAAGTCGGTATCTGTTGTAAGGAAGTCAGCTTTCAGTGAGAGAGTTCGTTTTGCTTCTCTTTCAGATGCGAATGATCATCTTCGAGAATGTCTGAAGGGTCTCAATAACCAACGAGTTCATCGACGTACCGAGGTTCCGGTTCTACTTCTTGAAGAAGAACGACCTGAAATGTATCCGCTACCTTCTCTTGAATTTTCAAATTATGAGCTCCGTAATGCCTCGATTAATCGATATAATCTGGTTGAGGTTTACAAGAACTACTATTCAGTTCCAGATTCATTCTGTTCAAAGTCAATCCTTGTGAAGATTTTTGCAGACCGAATTGAGATGATGGAGAATGAGGATGTTATCGCTGTTCATATACGAAAAATTGGTCGAGGAGAGTATTCGTTACAAACAGGTCATTATCTCATGACATTAGGGCGCAAACCTGGGGCAATACGACATTCAAAACTTCTTCGTTCACTAGATCAAGAAATTTTGAAACTGTTAGAGATGCATTTCATTGATAAACCCAAGGAATTCTTACCTATTCTTGAGTTAATTCGTGATTCGTCTCCAACAGCTGTGGTTTACGCTCTTGAAGTATGCAAAGATCGGGATCTGTTTGTAACACCCGATCTATTGAAACTTCTGATATTTGAACCTAAATCTCGTATGATGGAGACAGATGGATGGAAAATCTGTGAATTTGAAGTTCCAGAACCTGATCTCCTCGTTTTTGACAAAAAGATAGGAAGAGAATTATTATGACGGATATTTCACTACAGGAATATTGTAAAACTTTGCATATCTCAACGGTTTATTCCGTCCCTGAGGATAAGTACGGAGAAAATCCGGAAGTAACAAACTTTTTGATGGATGCTCTTTCTGCTGAGTTCCAATCCCGGAAGATAAACCGACAGATGAAAGCGCTTAAACAAGCGAATTTTCCGACAGTAAAACGATTTGAAGATTTGATTATTGACGCTCTACCTGAGGATGGTCGTCGATCAATACCAGATCTTCAATCGCTTGAGTTTTTAAGAGAAAGAAAAAATCTGATCCTTATCGGAAATTCGGGGACTGGAAAAACTCATTGTGCGATTGCAACAGGAGTCAATGCATGTTTAAATGAGTATAAAGTGCTGTTCAGAACTGCCGCTATGCTGATAAATGAACTCTATGAAGCAAAAAAGCAGAGCAGATTGTCTTTATTTATTAAAAAAATAAAACAGGCTGATCTGTTGATTATTGATGAATTAGGGTATGTTTCTTTCGATCTCGAAGGGGCTGAACTGTTATTCCAGTTACTCGCAGCCAGATATGAGACCCAGAGTACATTAGTCACATCGAATCTTATGTTTTCGGAATGGGTACGGATATTCCATGACAAAACATTGACCGCCGCTTTACTCGATAGGATCACTCATCGAGCACTCATCTTGAATATGAGTGGATCAAGTTTCAGAAGGAGAGAAGACTAAAAAATTACGACGATTACCTTAGGGAGTGGATCATTTTTGAATTGCCCGAGTGGGTCAAAATTGGATTGTCGAAAACACGCCCTGGTCAAAAATGTGTGAGAGGCCTATGATTTTCAGTGTTTCCTGAAGTTCAGGTGTAAGATTTAGAAACAC
>JAQVBK010000280.1 GCA_028690365.1 Candidatus Cloacimonadota bacterium | reverse complement strand
CTCTGCCAGTTGCCCCTGATTTTCCGTAAAGGGAACAGTGATGTTACCCTGTTGGGGAAAGCTGATTCTCTCAGGCGTACTCTCTTTCTGCTCAACCGGCTTGGGAGAGCATCTTAAGAGATACAAAGCAAAAACAACAATTAATAATTAAACTTCAAAAATGATCCATATTATAACCTGTAATCGAAAAGAAAAAATTAGATTTTTAGTTAGTCAATCAAGCAAGTTCTAATATTTCTCAATAAACCGCTTACAGACAAGTGTTTAGTCATTTTGCTTGACACAAAAGCTTACTAAAAAAATCCATCTCTCATGAATAATGAAGAAAGATATGAAAATTGCAATTTCTGCTTACGGTGTGGGAATAGATTATTTTTAACCAAAGACAGAGAAGACAAAATTAGACCGATTTGCAAGTCTTGCGGATGGATTTTCTATAAAAATCCAGTCCCTGCTGCAGCTTGCGTTATTTTGAACGAAAAGAATGAAATCCTTATAATTAAAAGAAAATTTGAACCAAAAGTAGGTGAATGGGCATTACCCAGTGGTTATATTGAAATAGATCAGACTCCTGAAGAAGCTGCCAAAGCAGAAATGGAAGAAGAAACAGGATTGATTGGTGAGGTACAAAAATTTATCGGATATTATCCTGGTTATTCTCCCATCTATGAAAAAGTTATATCTTTTGGTTTTTTAATGAAGACTATCGGTGGGAAACTCCAGGCAGGAGATGATGCTTTGGAAGCAGAATTTCGCCCTTTTGATTCCCTTCCACCCATAGCTTTTTCTGCACACAGACATTATATAGAACTAATCAGAAAGGAATTATCATGATTACTGTCCTATTGAAGCAATATCACAAAACGATTTTATTCAAATTAACTATTCATCTACAAACTAATTGCTAACAAATTCAATGAATCAATAATCTTTATCATAAACTATTCGGAGACAAATATGGAAATCAATAAAGTATATGAACCTCAAAATATTGAGAAGAAATGGTACACTTTCTGGCAAGAGCAAGGTTTTTTCACTCCTAGGATTGATAAAAACAAAAAGCCTTTTACAGTTCTTATTCCACCACCTAATGTCACTGGAATTCTACATATGGGACATGTTTTAAACAACACTCTGCAAGATGTTGCCATAAGATACCATCGCATGAAACAAGAACCTACCCTGTGGATTCCCGGAACTGATCACGCAGGAATTGCAACTCAAAATATGGTGGAAAAAGATCTGGCAAAAGAAGGACTAAATCGTCACCAAGTAGGCAGAGAAGAGCTTGTTAAAAGAATATGGAAATGGAAAGCAGATAAAGGTGGTCATATTATTCAGCAGTTGAAGCAGCTAGGAGCATCCTGTGATTGGTCAAGAGAAAGATTCACTATGGATGAAGGATTATCACGTTCAGTCAAAGAAGTTTTCATTCATCTATATAAGAAAAATTTAATATACAAAGGTAAATACATTATTAACTGGTGTCCGAGATGTGTAACAGCTTTGGCCAACGATGAGGTTGAATACTCTGATGAGAAAGGCAAATTGTGGCATATTCGCTATCCATACCAGGATGGTTCGGGTTATCTGGTAGTAGCCACAACAAGACCTGAGACTATGCTTGGTGATGTTGCAGTTGCTGTTCATCCCAAAGATGAAAGATATATAAATTTAGTTGGCAAGAATGTTATCCTGCCGATAGCAAACAGAGCAATCCCTGTTATCGCTGATGATTATGTTGATCGTGAATTTGGAACCGGATGCGTAAAGATTACTCCCGCTCATGATCCAAATGACTTCGAAGTTGGCAACAGACACCACCTGACACCCATGACTATTATGGATGAACACGGATTCATGAATGAACTGGCTGGGGCAAACTTTAATGGTTTAGATCGTTTTTCCTGTCGTAAAAAAATAGTATCATTACTGGAAGAACAGAATCTGCTTGATCAAATCGATAATCATGATCACTCTGTGGGTCATTGTTACCGATGCGATACCGTAATCGAACCTTATCTCTCTGATCAATGGTTTGTCAGAATGAAACCACTTGCCGAAAGAGCAATAGATGTTGTTCAGAACGGTCAGATTTCTTTCTATCCGGAACGATGGACAAAGGTTTACATGCACTGGATGAACAATATCCGTGATTGGTGTATTTCCCGTCAAATCTGGTGGGGACACAGAATCCCTGCTTATTACTGCAATGATTGTAATGAAATGGTTGTCAGTTCAGACATGCCGGATATCTGTCCAAAATGCGGAAATCACGAGTTCACTCAAGACGAAGATGTTCTGGATACATGGTTTTCTTCGTGGTTATGGCCATTTTCTACTATGGGTTGGCCGACAGAAACTGACGATCTGAAATATTTTTTACCAACCAATCTTCTGATAACTGCACCGGAAATTATTTATCTATGGGTAGCCAGAATGATAATGGCAACTCTGGAATTTAAGAACACTATTCCTTTTGATACTGTATTGCTTCATGGCACAGTACGTGACGAATCAGGCAGAAAAATGAGTAAATCTCTGGGCAATTCACCAGACCCAATTGATATAATCAACGAATTTGGAGCTGACGCTCTTAGATTCAGTATGATCTTTAATACGCCCAAAGGTCAGGATTCATATTATTCAGACGCTATACTGGAATCCGGAAGGAATTTCTGCAACAAAATATGGAATGCTTTTAGATTCATCATGATGAATGTCAATAATATCGAAGGCTTGCCTGATGAAAACAATCTCCGTCTGGAATTATCAGATAGATGGATTTATAGTAGACTTAATCAAGTTATCAGAGATGTCACTGATTATTATGAAAATCTAAGGTTTAACGATGCAGCTTCAATTATTCAAGAATTTGTCTGGAAAGAATTTTGTTCCTGGTATCTTGAACTAACTAAAGAAAGAGCATATAATTCTGAAGAAAGAAAAGACCAGCAAACCGTAAAATATATACTTTTAGATGTTCTTCAACAAAGTATGCGTTTACTACATCCAATAATGCCATTTATAACTGAAGAAATTTTCCAAACCATAAAGGAATTTTTCCCTATCAATGAAGAAGCAGTTATTATTGCAAAGTTCCCTGTTTGCATTGAAAGCATGATTGATGAAAAAGTAGATTCGGAAATGAGTTTTATTCAGGAGAGTATTGTAGCGATACGAAATCTGAGAAAACAGGTTAACCTTTCCCCCGCTCTGGAGGTCAGAGTAATCTTTAAAACAATTGATCAGGAGACTGCAGATTTGGCAGTTAAATACAGACCTTACTTTTTCAAACAAGCAAAAGTTGCTGAATTAATCAGTTCAACAACCGTTGATAAACCAAAATCCTCTTTGGCTGCAGTTGTTAAAAATGCTGAGATTTATCTCCCGCTCGAGGGTTTGATAGATGTTGAACAAGAAAAATTTCGTTTGGAAAAACAACTGGATAAAATTTCAAAGGAATTGTCCAAGATTGAATCAAAACTAAACAATGATAAATTCAAAACCAATGCCCCAACTGAAATTTATGAAAAAGAAAAAGAGAAATATCAGACAGAAAACTTAAAGTATACAGCTTTACAAAAAATGATTGAAGAATTAGCCTAAGGAGGTCATTCATGAATCCATTAATTATTACTACAGCACTTACAGGAGCAGAAACATCAAAACAGCTGCAGCCAAATCTTCCTGTTACTCCTCAGGAGCAGGCTCAAACAGCTTTAAAATGTTACGAAGCAGGTTCCAGAGTGCTTCATCTACATGTGAGAGAAGACGATGGTACACCTTCACAAAGATTAGAAAGATTTAGCGAAGCCATAACTCTAATTAGAAAAACAGTTCCCGAAATGTTAATACAAATCAGTACCGGTGGAGCAGTTGGCGTACCTTTTGAGCAAAGAATGGCTCCCTTACAGTTAAAACCTGAAATGGCTACCCTGAATGGTGGCACATTAAATTTTGGTGATGAAGTTTTTGTAAATAGTGCCAAAGAAATTATTAGATTAGCAGAATTTTTCAAAGAAACCGGTGTAGCACCTGAAATAGAAGTTTATGAATCAGGAATGATAGACTATATTGCAAAGCTGGCAAATAAGGGAATAATCACTCACAATCCTTTGCATGTTCAATTTGTTCTGGGCGTTCCCGGTGGAATGAG
>JAQVBK010000030.1 GCA_028690365.1 Candidatus Cloacimonadota bacterium | reverse complement strand
TAATTATAGATATTAACCACAACGCATTGTTAATATTGGAATTAACTCACAACTGTATTGGCGGTCGTGCTTCTGAAATTCTCCCGTTTTGGGAAAAGATTTATTTCAATGACTCCCAGAATCCGAAAGATTCAATTTTTGATTATGAAATAGTTCAGGACAGTAAACAAAAAGTATTTGAGATTAAAGTTTCAGGTTTTAGAGACAAAATTAACTCTAATCTTGGGATAATAGTTATCCTTCGTGATATTTCTAATCAACAATCAATCCAGAAAAAACTTGCCGAAAGCGAAATGAAATACAAATTACTCATAGAAAACCAGAATGAATACATTGTTAAAGTAAATCCTAACGGAAATTTCATTTACGCCAGTCCATCATATTGTGAACTTTTTGGAAGGACTACTGCCGATCTTTATGGAAAATCATTCATGCCACTTGTTCACGAAGATGACAGAGAATCTACCAAGGAATCCATGAAAAATCTTTTTCAACCTCCTTATACCTGCTATATTGAACAAAGAGCTAAAACTAAAAATGGCTGGCGCTGGCTTGCATGGTCTGACAAAGCTATTCTGGATAGTAACGGTAAAATTGAATCAATTATTGGAGTTGGGCGGGATATAACCGAAAGGAAAAAATCGGAAGGAATACTCAACAGTATAATTGACAGAAACCCGCTTTCAATTCAGTTAATTGACTTAAATGGATTCACAATCAGAGTCAACAGGTCACACACAAAACTCTTTAAAGCAATTCCTCCTGCTGACTATTCGGTTTTTGACGATCCTCTACTTATTGAACAAAATCTCTCTGAATCGATTAATCGGATAAAAGAAGGTGAAGTTGTCCAACTCCCGGAATTCTACTATAATCCCCATAGGATAAACCCAGATTTCCCTGATAATCCAATCTGGATAAAAATGCTGGCTTTCCCCATCCTGAATGAAGAAAACTCTCCCGAGCTCTATGTTCTAATGCAAGAAAATATTACCGAACAGAAACATTTGGCAGAATCTCTTAAAATCAGCCAAAATAGACTTGAATTAGCAATGGATGCAGCTGGACACGCCTTCTGGGATTGGAATCTGGAGACTGATGAATTCTTCTTCAGTCCACGCTATTACACAATGCTTGGCTACAAGCCCTATGAATTTGAATCAGGATACGACTCATGGTTAAATCTGCTTCACCCGGAAGACAAAGATAAATCGGTAGAAACTGTCCGGAATTCAATTAAGAATGTTCTTCCATTTGATTTAGAATTCAGACTGAAGTGTAAAGATGGGAATTACAAATGGATCAACGGCAATGGAAAGACTTATCTCGTAAACTCCACCGGTAATGCCGGCAGAGTAGTTGGAGTTCACGTTGATATAGACTCCCAGAAAAGAGCTGAAATTGCGCTTTCGGAAGAAAGAGAAAGATTATCCGTAACTTTGAGGAGTATTGGTGACGGAGTAATTACTACAGATATTTATGGCAGAGTCGAGATAATCAACCGAGCCGCTGAAGAACTCACCGGATGGAAACAAAAAGAAGCTGTCGGATTACCTCTCTCCAGAGTTTTCCATATAATCAACGGGATCACCCGGGAAGAATGTGAAGATCCCGTAAAAAAAGTGCTACACCTGGGAAGTATGCTTGAATTGGATATACACACTACCCTCATCTCCCGAGATAATTCTGAAAAAATTATTGCCGACAGTGCAGCTCCCATAAAAGACATTAACAGCAATACTATTGGAGTGGTTCTTGTTTTCCGGGATGTAACTGAAAAATTAAAAATGCAAAACAACATTCAGAATTCACAAAGACTTGAATCTTTGGGAATTTTAGCTGGCGGAATTGCTCATGATTTTAATAATCTACTGAGTGGTATTTACGGTTTTACGGAATTAGCCAAAATAAAAAGTTCAGATTCGGAAGTATTGCAATATCTGGAACAATCAATTGCTTCAATGGACAGAGCTCGGGGACTTACAAACCAGCTCCTGACTTTTTCAAAAGGAGGAGCTCCGGTTAAGAAAAAGATGCCATTCAATCCATTCTTGAAAGAAAATGTTAAATTTGCTTTGAGCGGCTCCAATATTTCTCCCGAATTTAATATTGAGAATGATTTATGGCCCGGAGATTTCGACAATAATCAAGTAAGTCAGGTAATCAACAATATTGTCATTAATGCACAACAGGCAATGCCAATGGGTGGGAAAATTTTTGTTACTGCCAGAAATTTGAGAATAGATGAAGATAACAAACTTCTTGATAAAGGGAATTATGTTAAAATCTCAATTACAGATTCAGGAATAGGTATGTCTCCGGAAATTCTCTCTCACATTTTTGATCCTTTCTTTACCACAAAAAGCCAGGGACAGGGTTTAGGATTGGCCAGCAGTTATTCTATTATAAAAAAACACAATGGCGCAATCGATGTTGAATCAACTCTTGGAATCGGAACTACTTTTCACGTATATCTTCCTGCTGCTCTAACAATAGAAGAAGAAAGAAAAGAACAGATTGTTTCTCTAAAAAAAGGAAGCGGTAGAGTTCTGGTGATGGATGATGAAAAAATCGTCAGAGAAACCCTCAGCAACATGCTCATTCTGTTGGGCTATACACCCGTAACTGCCGACAATGGAGATGTTGCTGTTTCTCTCTTCAGAGAAGCATACCAGTCCAAAAATAGATTTGTAGCGATGATTTGCGATATGACCATTCCTGGCGGAAAGGGAGGAATTGAAACAATTGCTGAAATCAGAAAACTTGACTCCAATACTCCTGTTTTTGTTGCCAGCGGATACTCGAGCGATCCGGTTATGGCAAATCCCACTAAATTTGGATTCACTGCCAGCATGATGAAACCATTCAGGGTTAACGATCTATTTCAGCTCTTGGATAATTATTTGTTCCCTGAAGATAAATAGCCCTGATACAATTGTTTTTATTGACGAAAAATGCTTTATAAAAAAATGACTGTCTTAAAGAAATTTTTGGAGAACAGATGATTATTTACAAAACTGATGAAGAAATCAAAAAAATGCGAGAAGCAGGCAGATTATGTGCAAAACTTCTGGATCAAGTTGCTAAATTCATAAAAATTGGGATAAGTACAGAAGAAATCAATACTCTGGTTAATGATTTTGCTCTCATTCATAATGCAATCCCCGCCACTTTGAATTACAACGGATTCCCCAAAAGCGTTTGTACTTCAATAAACAATGTTGTGTGTCATGGAATCCCTTCTCCTAATGAAATTTTAAAAGATGGAGATATAATAAATGTTGACGTTACTTTGATTCTTAATGGTTATTTTGGCGACAGTTCCAGAACATTTCTGGTTGGTAACGTATCTGAACAAGCCAGACTCTTGGTCGAAAGAACTGAGAAAGCAATGTATAAGGGTATTGAAGCAATAGGACCTGGGAAAATGCTCTTCGAAGTAGGCAAGGCAATCGAAACCTACCTGAAACCTTTCCATTATGGAATCGTAAGAGAATATGGCGGACACGGAGTAGGACGCAGCTTCCACGAAGACCCGCACGTTTTTCACTTCTTTACTATGGATAATAAAATCAAATTGAGAAAGGGTATGACTTTTACGGTTGAACCAATGATTAATCAGGGCAGAAGTCATAAAGTAATAACTTCCAGACAAGACGGTTGGACTGTAACAACAGCCGACAAAAGCCTTAGCGCTCAATTTGAACACACAGTTGTGGTTACAGATAACGGTTACGAAATCTTGACCGTTGACTGATTTTTTTTGGATAAACAGATAAATTTCTGTAACAATACATGGATAAGTTGAATATTTTGTAAAAGCGAGGAAAGATGAGAATAATTGAAAAAATAATTATAATTACAATTCTGGGATTATTTCTTATTTCCTGCACGGGAAAAAGTGAACAGGAAGAGTTAAATATAGTTAAGATTGAAAACATTTTTGATGGAATCAGGACTGCTTTTTTGGATCAAGATTTTGATACTTTTATGAGTTTTTACCACGAAGACTATCTCCATAACGGAGATGTCAAAGCTAATGAAATGATTAACTGGCAAATTCGCAGAATAAGCTATTCTAACATAGAGTTTTCTGATTTCGAATATGATTTCAATAATGATTTGTGTACAGTAAGTTTTCTACTCCGATTAATTGGTGAAGACTCGTCTATTACCTTCGTAGAACCAACAGAAAACGGCAATATTTCTTACTTCATCAATGAAGCGGGAACCTGGAAAATCTGGGGAAATCAGGAATATGAAAGCACTGTTGGTTATACTCTCACTATTAACTCCACACCTTCAGGAGCAAAAATTTTCCTTGATGACTTATTCATTCACCAGGTATCTCCTGCAACGCTAAATTACCTGTCTACCGGAGAGCATTTGCTCAGACTCTACAAAGAAGGATATAATGAAGTCGAAATTCCGGTCAACATCCCCGATGACTATTTTGTTGATATACCCCTAACAGAACCTCTCTACCCCATACCGGTTTTTTTGATGTCCAGCCCGGATAATGAACAACACTATAACTCACCTGACTTCCCCATCGAAGGACTTATCAGACTAAAAATAAGCGAGCATGATTCATACACTGTTTTCGATAATGATGAATACACTCTTACAATTGACTGCCAGGACAGAATTTATCCTTGTGCATCAGGAAGCATTAATCAGATGATTAGAATTAAAAGCGGTATAAATTTTATACAGTTCAGAGCAACTTCTCTGAGCGGAAATACAGGATACAAAAATTTTGTAGTTTACGGAGATTTCTAAAAAAGGAAGGAGAAAGATGAGAAAAGCTTTTTTAATATTGTTTTTATGGGGAACACTTTTTTTATATGGAAAAGACACTATTCAATTGAAGAATTTCACAGAAATTAATAGTGCTCTGGAGAAAGGTCAATTGGTGAGAGTTATTATTCATTATGGAGACTGCCAGTTAATCAGCAATAATGAAATCAGATTGATATCTCCCCGTGCTGTAGGCGGAATGACAATCGACACTTATGAATATTTCTCCCAAAACTCCATCGGAAATGAACTCGCTTTTTTGGTTGCCTCAGAAAGCAAATTAATTGAAAATCCCATTGGTAGTGGATATGTTTACAATTATGCTAAAATAAGAATTGATGAAAGCAATAAAGTAAGACTAATTGCCCGTTATTTAGATCCGGTTAACTTTACCGAACACATGGATGAAAGTTTTTACACTCAAATTAATGACGGTAAGAACGGAGCTGCTTTCTTTTATATTCTAAATTAATCATATTAATTTATGCCAATCACTAATTGTTCAGCAAAATATACCTTATCCGAAAAAATCGATAGCCTAAAAAAAGCCCTCTGTGCAAATTCCATTACAGACTTGGAAATTCTCAATTCCAATGAATTTAAGTTTGCTTCAGTTTTATTGCTAATTGCCGAAATTAATGGAGAACTTTCCTTTGTCTTTCAGAAACGGAATAAATCTATCAGACAGGGAAATGAAGTCTGCTTCCCGGGTGGTCTTACAGACAGAGAAAACAACGAAACTGCTCTTGAAAGTGTTTTGCGAGAAGTGCAGGAAGAAATGGGAATATCTCCATCAGAGCTAGAAATTTTGGGAAGACTGCCTGCTTATATCAATCATTTGGGCATTATCATTGAACCTTTCATCGGTTATTCTAACATCAAATCTCTAAACAGTTTTATATTGAACAAAGATGAAGTAGAATACATCTTTAGTGTACCAATTGCATATTTCATCAATACTGAACCGGAAGAATACTCTGTTTCAATCAAAGCTCATTCTCAAAAAATAGAAACCAATGGAGAAGTAATTGACTTGCTTCCCGCCAAAAAACTCAAACTTCCTTCATCGTATGAATCAATCTGGGGTAACACTCACCATCAGGTGTTGTTATTCCGTTATTCAAATGAAGTTATCTGGGGAATCACGGCTTCTCTGATTCAGGGTCTTTTAAAAAAAACGGAAAATCTCTTTTTGAAATGAAACAACAATACTACAACAATTTCATAGATCTTTATAATAAACTCCTTTCATTTTATGGAAATCAAAACTGGTGGCCGGGCGATAGCAGAGATGAAATAATCATTGGAGCAGTTCTCACTCAAGGTACAAACTGGAATAATGTAGAGATAGCAATTCAAAACCTGAAGCAAAAAAAACTTCTTTCCCTTCAGTCTATTATCGATACAGATATTTCTGAATTGGAACAGATGATTAAACCATCAGGTTTCTATACCGTAAAAGCAAGAAGACTTAAGTCAGTTGCCGAAACTATACTGAGTAATAAAATTGAAGCTATGACTCTGAAAGAATCCAGAAATTTACTTCTTAACACTTACGGAGTTGGAGAGGAAACCGCTGACTGTATATTGCTGTATGCCTTCGATAAACCTGTTTTTGTTGTAGATTCTTATACAGAAAGAATTTTTAATCGCATCAATATTGCCGGCTCAGAATTGAATCAACAAAACATCCGTAAAGTCTGCAATGAGCTTCTTCCCGGAGAAATCTACAATGAATACCATGCACTATTGGTAAAACACGGAAAAGATTTCTGCAAAAAGAAACCTTTATGCAATAAATGCTTTCTGTCAGATTCATGTCTACACGGAATCTAATCTGTTTCAAATGAGGATATTTCCTTAAATCTTTTTTCAGGAGTTGACTTTTAAAGAGTAGTTTTTAGATTGTTCTCATTAATTATTCTGGAGGATTTATGGCTGAGAAAATTTCTATTCCCGATCTCGAACATGCAAATTTGCGAGACAAAATCGTTCTGGTTCGCGTTGACCACAACATTGGTGTAGTTGATGGAATAGTTGTTGATGCTTTTCGAATTGACGCAACTTTACCAATTCTTTTCCATATCGTTTCAAAGGGTGGTAAACTGATTCTGATGACTCATGTCGGACGTCCGAAAAATAAGAAAACCAATGAAATCTCCATATCATCAGAAACTTCTGTTAAACCAATTGTGGATTACCTTAATCATAAACTGCGCATCAAATTTGAAATTCCGGAATTCACATATGATGATAAATTTGGAATAAATGGAATCGACACATCAATCAATCTATTGATTAAACGGCTGCAAAGAGGAGAAATCGGCGGCATCTACCTGCCAAATACGAGATGGTTCAAAGGTGAAGAAGACAATGGAGAATTAGCTGACTGTTTATCTAAACAATTAGCCGGTCTGGCTGATGTCTATGTCAACGACGCTTTCGGTTCCTGGCAGCCACATGTTTCTACTATAGGTCCAACAAAATACCTACCATCTTATGCAGGATATCTTATGCAGAAAGAGATTGAAAATCTTGAGAAAATTTTCTCTCCGGTAAGGCCGATGCTTGCCGTTGTTGCCGGTTCAAAATTTGACACGAAAATCGGTCCCTTAAGCAAGTTACTGGAAAAAATCGACTACCTTATTCTGGGTGGAGTAATCTACAATGCTTACCTGGCTGTAAAATACGGCATTAAAATTAAAGGTATCAGTGATGATGATCTGCTTGCAGCAAAAGATTTTGTGAAATTAACCAACAAATATCCCGGAAAACTTATAGAGCTTCCATACATTGTCGAATCAGATTTTCTGGATTCTAAGAAAACTGGCACTTACCGTGTTCTCGACATAAATAAAATTGAGAAAGGAACTCAACTGAATTATATTCTGGATATCTCCGAGAAGTCATACAAACTCGATCACGTTAAAAAAGCACTAATGGAATCCAAAACAATCTTTGTTAATGCAGTTATGGGTTTCACAAATCTCTTCACAAAAGGCACTAAAGATCTCTACGCATTGATTGATAAAAACACTGAAGCAAATAAACTTTATGGTGGTGGAGATACTCTTTTAAGTATGAAAACACTTTTACCCGGTGAATACTTACAGGCTTTGAACAATCCAAAGTACTATTTTTTCACCGGTGGCGGTACAATTCTCAAAGCAATTAACGAAGGAACTGTTCTGGGACTTGAGCCAATAAAGGCTTTAGTTGATAACCATAAACGCTTGAAAAAAAATGACAGAAGACAAAAAATCACTATCTCAATTCCTGATTCAGATGAAGTTCTTCTGACTTCAGAAAACTAATAAGAGGTAAGAATGTTTGATAAACTCAATTTGCCAATGCTTCAGGAAGCAGATCTAAAAGGAAAAATTGTTCTAGTCAGAGTTGATCACAATGTAGTCAAAAAGGGGATAATTCACGATCCTTACCGAATCGATGCTACACTGGGAACATTGTATTATATCAACGCTAAAGGTGGTAAAATAATTCTGATGACCCACGTTGGTAGACCAAAAGATAAAAAAACAAATTCCATAGAAATCAGTTTTAAAACATCTGTACAGCCAATAGTTGACTATCTGCAGAAAAAACTTCACATTCATCTCAAAGTACCTGAATTCTACGCTAACGGACAGAACGGATTTTCAGGTATTGAAACCTCCATTAACCACATGATCAGAGAACTCAGGGAAGATAAAATTGATGGAATCTATCTGCCCAATACCCGCTGGTTCAGTGGTGAAGAAGCAAAAGGTGAAGAATCTGAACGCTTTGCCAATCAACTGGCTGGCTTAGCTGATATATTTGTAAATGACGCCTTCGGTTCATGGCAATCTCATGCCTCAACCGTAAAGCTAGTAAAATATCTGCCTTCCTATGCCGGATTTCTCATGCAAAAAGAAATCGAAAATTTGTCCCGAATCTATGAACCCAGCAGACCATTTGTAGCTGTTGTTGCAGGTTCAAAATTCGATACTAAGATAAACTCTCTTTACGCCCTTCTGGAGAAAGCCGATTATCTTGTACTGGGCGGAGTAATCTACAATGCATATCTCTCGGCTAAATATGGTTTTACAATAAAAGGTCTGTCAGCTGAAGATCTTGCTTCAGCCAAAGATTTTGTTAAATTCGCTGAAAAATACCAACATAAATTGGTAGAATTACCATATATCGTAGAATCCGATCTTCCGGAAGCTAAAGAGAACGAAAAATATCGTGTACACAATATTCACGAATTATCTAAAGATAAATCATTGAATTATGTACTGGATGTGGCAAGAGAATCATTCGATGAATCACAGGTAAATGAAGTATTCATGAATGCCAGGACAATCTTCGTAAATGCAGTAATGGGATTTACTCCACATTTCAACGAAGGAACCATTGCCCTTGATGAGTTGATTGACAAAAATCAGGAAGCTTCCAAACTCTATGGTGGTGGTGATACAATGCAGGAATTAAAAAGACTCCTGCCGGGATTGTATATCATGGCACTGGATAATCCTAAATATTACATTTTCACCGGTGGCGGAGCTGTTCTGAAGGCAATTGAAGATAATACTCCTTTGGGATTGGCACCTGTACTGGAATTGACCAAAAAGATCAACCCAAAATAATCTAAAAAAAGGGGTGATAATCACCCCTTCTCTGTTTTTTTTAGAAATCGGCAAAATCGTCATCTGAAACATCATTAAGCGGGAGCAACTTTTCAGGATTCACTTCGTAAGAATCCTTAGGTTTTGAGCTTCCTAGCAACTTACTATTTCTTCTATTCACTTGTTGATGCTGATTTGATTTTTGTGAGGTTCTTTTTCTACTCAGATAAAACTCACTTACCAAGCTGCTCATTTCCAATGCCTGACTGTTTAGTTCTTCGGCGGCACTGGCAGATTCTTCTGCATTGGCAGCATTTTGTTGAGTAACCTTATTCAACTCATTTATCCCTATGTTTATTTGTTTTATTCCTTTTGCCTGCTCATCAGATGCTGCTGCAATTTCATTTACGATATTACTGACTTTTCTAAAGCTGTTGTTGATATTCTCAAAAGCACCTGAAACCTCAGTCACAATTTTAACACCCAGTTCAGAATTCTTTTTTGACTCTTCAATCAACTCATTGGTATTTTTCGCAGCCTCGGCACTTCTCAAAGCAAGATTTTTTACCTCTTCGGCAACTACCGCAAAACCCTTTCCTGCTTCTCCGGCATGAGCAGCTTCCACTGCAGCATTCAATGCAAGTAGATTAGTTTGGAAAGCAATCTCATCGATTGTTTTGATTATCTTGCTGGTCAATTCGGAAGATTTCATAATCTCCTGAATAGCAGTATTCATCTCACCCATAGCCTTATTACCATTTTCAACAGCATTCATAGATTCTTCAGCCAATTTCTTCCCCTGTCTGGCATTATCAGCATTACCCTGAGTCAAAGAGTTCATTTCTTCCAGACTGCTGGCTACTTCTTCCAGAGAACTTGCCTGTTCGGAAGTTCCCTCTGCAAGATTCTGACTTCCACTGGAAATCTGACCTGAAGCAGAGCTGACTTGTTCTACAGCAGTATCTACCTGTGAAAGAGCCTGTTCAAGATTCTCACCGGCAGCATTTATGTCATTTTTGAAATCCATCAGATCTCCATGATAATTCCCTTTTACTCTGGCAGTTAAATCTTTGCCGGCATATTTTTTCATTATTGTCATAGCTTCTCTGATAGGGATGATAACATTATCTAAAGTTTTATTAACTTCTTCCACTATTACCCTGAAATCTCCCTGATGTCGGGACGCATCAGCTCTGGTATCAAGCTTTCCTTTTTCGGCTGCTTCTGTCAGAAATACCGTATCTTTGACCAGAGTATTTATCGTATCGATACATTGATTTAAGTTGTTTTTAATCTCGTTAAAATCTCCTTTGTATGTGTCAGTAATCTTGGGTGGTATATCTCCTTTACTGATTCTGTCAACGTATTCTGCCGTTACATTGATTGGAGCTACAAATGCATCAATCAACTGATTTATCTCTGCAATTAGCTCTCCCCAATTCCCAATAAATCTTTTTGCGTCACCTCTCTTGTCTAGCTGACCATTCGTTGCAGCATCAATGAGTGATTTTGTTTCCTTCAAAAGCCCGTTCATCACATCAATACATGCATTGAGGTTATTTTTAATTTCGTTGAAGTCACCTTTATATGTATCAGTAATCCGGGGAGGAATGTCTCCCTTGCTGATTCTGTCCACATATTCTGCAGTAACATTGATTGGAGCTACAAAAGCATCAACTAAATTGTTTATCTGCATAACTACTTTTGCATAATCTCCCTGAAATCTCTTATGATCTCCCCGCGTATCCAGCTTGCCCTCATTAACTGATAGAACTAGTTTACTAATATCTTCCATTAGATCTCGAATAACCGTCTGCATTCGCTTAAAAGCCAGAGCAAGAGTACCTGTTTCATCAGAACTGCTCCAATCTATTTCCTTATCTAAATCACCTTTAGCAAAATTCTCGGCAACTTCCACCAAAATTCCTACTGGTTTGGTAATACTGTTGGCAATCAATATAGCAACAATTATTGCTAAAATTACTGAAATTATTGATAAGAAATAAATCCACTTAATTGCAGCCAATCCTTCATGAATAGATTTGTTTCCATCTTCTGCTGCCAGATCTGACTGAAACTCAGCAAGAGCATTTACTGCATTGAAATAATCACTCTGATGTTGTCTGAATTCTCCGAACAGAAGTTTCTTTGCTTCATTTTTTGCTTCTACGTTTTGGAAATCAAATGCTAGCTTCTCAATCTTTTCCAGACTTCTAATGTAAGGAGTTCTGACTGTTTCAATTCCTCTGATCAGTTCCTTTCCCGTTTCGGATGTAATAGTAGATTTTAGTTTGCTCATAAATTCTGCTACATTTGCTGAAGCTTCTTTTCTTCTAGCCAATTCATTCTCAATCTCCTTAAGATCATCTTGTAGCAAAGCATTACGGATAACCCTGGCTGCCAAATTAACATCATTGATAATCTGATTTGCCTGTTCTACTTTAATCATCCGGTCATTTACTACCACCTCCACAGATTTTTCAAGATCTGTCAAACTTACTACCGACACAACAGAAACTGTTACAAGAATTACTAAGAGAATACCAAAAGCAATTCCCAGCCTTAACCTGATGCTTAAGTTTTTCATACATCTCCTCCCTTTCTTTTTAATCGTGATTTTTTTATAATCTCAACAGTTTTACTAATTACTTGTAGGGCATTTTTCAGAATAGGTTCCCCATGTCCCGGATAGATAGCATTTACTCCCAGAATTTCTATTCTGCCAAGCTTCTCCAAAAAATCTTCCGAATAACTGCCCTCTTCTGATTTAATATCTATCGGAGTATCTCCGGTGAACAAGGTCTTAGTACTCCATTCATATAAACAAATAGAATCATTTGAATGTTCTGTTATATTGATCACTTCCATTGTTACATCACCGACTTTTATTGTCTGTCCGTGGTTAATTTTCTTGTCGATATAATCATTGGGTGTATATCCCAAAACTATCGGATAGCAAAATTGTTTTATGCTTTTCAGGCCGCCTGTATGATCGAAATGATTGTGAGTAAGTATAACCTGCTCTATAGCCTTTTTACCAGCGCCGGTATTAATTTTTCTGATCTCATTGATAATATAATCATCTGCACCAGTATCTATCAGAGTATTTACATCATTGAGCGAATTGAAATCTCCTCTGATTAAATAAACATTGGAAGAATATTTATGTGGATTCGTGGGGATTATATCTATTCTCATCTCAAATCTTCCTGTAAATCTGAGCATTTCCAACAACAGTCTCGAAATAGCTGTTTAATTCCGGTGGCAATTTTTGGGTATGCTCCATAACAAGATAACCGCCCTGTAAAAGTGATTCGTGGAAAGTTTTAATTACTTCCACGCGTTCATTGTACTGCAAATGTAAAAGAACATTCTTGCATACAACCAATGACATCCCTTCTTCGGGAATCTGCAGAGTAAGGAGGTCTCTTTGAATGTAACGCATACGGTTCATAATATTTTGATCTATCTGATAATTATCCCCTTCTATCTTAGTGAAATATTTTCTGAGATAATCTTCGGGTATACGTTCCACTTCTTTCCGAGAATAAACTCCACGATATATGATTTCTTCAAATTGATTACTAATGTCTAAATCGGTACAATATATTTTGACATTTCTGAATGAAAATCTTCCCATCTTCTCCGATAGAATCAATGCCAGAGTATAAGGTTCCGGTCCATTTGCACAACCGGCATCCCAGATTTTTATCTCCTGTCTTCCGGAAATGAACGGCAACAATAGTTCGCTCACAATCTCCAGAGAGTGGTAATCCCTGAAAAAATAAGTAAAAGCCATGATAAATTATGCTTTATTGAGCAAAATCAGTTCTTCTTTTGTCAGAATTTTTTTAATATCCAAGAGTGTGATAATTTTATTCTTAATTTTTGCCATTCCCAAAATGAATTCTGTGTCCAGCTCCACTCCGAATGAAGGTTTATCCTCAATATATTCCTGAATTATATCAAGGACTTCCATTACGGTATCCACTATAACACCAATATATAATGTTTTCTCATCTTCAATAATTTTGATAATGACTATACTAGTTCGTTCATCATAAGTTCTTTCATCTAATCGGAATTTTAAACGAAGATCTATTACCGGAATTATTCTTCCCCTCAGATTTATCACACCCTTCACAAAATCCGGTGTTTTGGGAATTGGAGTTATACCGGGAATCGCAATTATTTGCAGAATGTGCCCCACATCAATTCCATAGATTTCATCTGCCAAACTAAAGGTTAGATATTTTGCACTAAGATTTTCTTTAACAATTTTTTCACTCATTTTCCCTCCTCAATTTTAAGCTTGATAGTAAATTTTGAATCAAAATAGCAGTAACCCCTCAAGTCCCACAAACTGAGAATTTCAAAAAAAAGTCAACAGGTTTTAAAGCAGTTGAGAGATACATCCGTTCATTTTTGTTTTTCTGAGAGTTTAGATTGTGAATATATCACAATATTGAGAATCAAGGCTAAATTAATGGAAGTTTTTCTTGTCACATAACGCTTGATTTTTTTTTTGACGATAAAGATTTTATATATGGAGTTTTTATGGCAACTACATCGGATATCCACAATGGAATGGTAATTGATTTTAAAAATGACTACTATGAAGTTGTAGATTTTCTTCATGTAAAACCAGGTAAAGGTGGGGCGTTTGTCAGAACCAAGCTAAAAAGCCTCAGAACCGGACAAGTTCTGGAAAACACTTTCAGGACAAGTGAGAAACTCACAGAAATTAAGGTTGAGAAAAAGAAGCTGGAATATCTGTATAATGATGGTAGTTTTTATGTTTTCATGGATTCTATCACATTTGAACAAATTCAAGTCCCCGGTGAAACTGTTCAGGATATTGAAGTATTCTTAACAGAAAATATGGAAATTGTTGCTAAGCTTAGTCCGGACGAAGAGATTCTTGGCATTGAGCTTCCAACCACTGTAATTCAGGAAATTGCAGAATGTGAACCCAATGTAAAAGGTAACACAGCTTCCGGAAGTGGCAAATCCGCAATTACCGATAAAGGTTTACGGATAACTGTCCCATTTTTTGTAGAAATTGGCAATAAAATAAAAATAGACACCAGAACTGGTGATTATTTAGAACGCGCTTAAAAAAAGTCTGTAACAAAACTATGATGCTTGGTTTTATCTCAGGCTAAGAATATGGCGGTTTAATAGTAGAAAGAATTCTGAATAAATACAGGAGGAGAAATGGCAAAAGGAAAATCATTCAGTGCAAAACTTGCACATGAAATATCAACCACCGGAAAGATCATTTGTCCGGTTTGCAATACTGAAGTGAAAAAAATTAAGCTCATCCTCAGCAAGAAATCCAAAGCTGATAGTTGGGCTCCAAGATATGCCTTTAGAGATATTTGCAAATGCAATGAAAAAGATATCTTTAGTGGCAAAATAGACTAATTTTTTCCTTGTACAAAACCCTCTTATTTTCAGCACTTTAATAAGAGGGTTGTTTTTTATTTCGGATAAAGATTAAAACACTAATCAGAAGATTTAAAGGATATAGTATGAAAAAAATCTTTGCTGGCATGTTAATCCTAATGTGTACTGGATTAATGGCTCTTGTAACTCCACATCCTGACATGAAAGAAGTCCCGGAATTCTATTATAAGAACAAAGAAAGACAAAACACAAACAGTTTCTCAGCGTTTAATTTGAATCGTTCAAATGGATTTAGAAACTCCAAAGACCTTCCGGATAGTGTTCTTGTTCTTATGGTACAATTTCAGGATATTGCTTTTAATCTCGATGCAGTTCATCCAGATTACTTGCCACACGACAGAGCTTTTTACGAAAGACATATGTATCATATGGCAGATTATTACTACGATAGCTCTCTGGGGAACTATGATCTGAAAAACAAAGATGAATTTCCCGATGCCGACTGTACATATTATATCTGGCCTACTGTTTTTACACTTCCAGAAAATATGAGTTATTACGGTGATGATGATATTTGGAGTGAAAGGATTTCGGCTTTTGCATTACATATTGTTCAGGCAGCCGACCAGGAAGTTGATTTCAAAGATTTTGATTCAATCATCATCTTTCATGCTGGTGCCGGACAAGAAGCCGATCTTAATCAAGTCAATCAAGATCTGCTTTGGAGTACGTTCATTTCAGTCTCTGATTTACACGAAGGTCTGGATCCTGAAAATGAAAACTACTGCGGAATTCCCTCTAACGATGGTGTTTTTCTAACCGAATTCGTTATTTGCCCTGAAACTGAATGGCAACCTGATTTCTCTATGGAAAACAACGACCGGGTTCTCAGCATATTTGGAGTTCTGGCACACCAATTCGGACATCGCATAGGTTTGCCCACTCTCTTCGACAATGTATCATCAAACGGCAAATCGAGCGGTATCGGTAATTTTTGCATAATGGGTACAGGAACATGGAACGCTGATGGTCATGTCCCTCCTTATTTGAGTGCGTGGTTAAGATACTTCATGTATTGGGATGAACCTGTTGAGTTAAACGGAGAGACATGGAATGATTTACAAATTGCTGATTACCTCCATGAAAACGTTGATATACCCAAAATGTATAAATTGAACATAAGTGAAAAAGAATTCTTTCTTCTCGAAAACCGACAGTCAAATCCGGATAGTTCCGTAGGAAGCGCAACAGGAAACCCCAGTTTTACTTTTAAGCTTCTCCCCGAGAATGAGCAGGACTACTATCCACCAGAAAGCCCTTATGCAGGAGAACCAAGATTTAATTTCATGACCAATTCCTATCGAGGATGTGAGTGGGATTTTTATATGCCCGGCTTAGGTGGTCCGGTTGTTACTGTTGACAGTCAGTATGCATTGATTGATGGTTCTGGCATTCTAATCTGGCACATTGATGAAAACGTATTTGAAGAAACATTCAATCAGGATTTCAGTAATAATTATCCCAACGGAGATGCTCGTCATAAAGCTGTTGATCTTGAGGAAGCTGACGGTATCCAGCATATGGACTCTCAGAACCATGTATTCTACCGCGGTGGTCCATATGATTCATACAGGGCAGATAATAACACCTACTTTGGTGGCAAAACTGCTCCGGACGGATCTGTTTCGACTCCTACTGCTGAAAGCTATTATGGTGGAATAAATCTTGCAATACATAACATCAGTAATTCTGCTCCGATAATGACTTTTTCTGTTGATTTTGGCTGGTCACTGAATGCTAACTATAATGGTACTAATACTCAACCTATGGCTATGTTGGATATAGATGACGATGGTCAGAATGAAATCTTTTACCCAATGACTAATGGTAAATTGTGTATTTGGAACAATGGAGAACCTGATTTTACCTATACTTCTGAAGATAAATTCATTGAAAATATTCTATATAGTTTTGACCAAATAAACAGACAATTATATTTACCCACAGTCAGGACTGAAACTAATTCTCCTGTACTTCATTCATTGTCATACTCTGAAGGTTTTACCGAACCCGTCTCCAGAATATGGCACAATTCATACATTTGGGCAGCATCGCCTGTCGTAATGAGCGATTTAGAGTCAAAATCAGATAATAAGATTGCTGTAGCTTTCAATATTACTGAAAGTGAAACCTCTGTTGTTCTTATGCTTGATTCTTCTTTAAATAATACGGAAATTGATAGTTTATTCCTCTCTCAAAGAATTGCTTCAAATCTGGTAAAGATAGATAACTCACTTTTTTGTATAACTGAAAAAAACAGTGAGCTGTATCTTAGCAATCTCAATTTACAGGAAAACAGCGCATTTTCAATGAAGATTCCCAAACTTCTTGAAAATGAAAAACCCCAATATTTAGTAGGATTTCCAGATAGTGATTCCGATTCCGATTCCGATTCTGATCTACTCTGTCTGGTGGGAAATGCTGGTTCTATACAGCTTTTCAATACCGCCGCAGAAATGTACCCAGAATTCCCGGTTGTAATTCCAATGAGTTCAATCAGCATGCCGGTCTTGGCTGACATTGATCAGAATGGAATTATTGATGTATTATTAGGGGGAGAAAATGAGTTTGTTGTCTTGAACCGTTATGGAGTTGACAAGCATATTTCCATAGAGAGTACTGATTCGCTTGCTGTAGCCTCAGGTATCACTTCTCTGGATCTGGACTCAGACGGCAAGTCGGAATTCATTGGAAATTTCTCTCAGAACAGACTGTTCATTTGGGAAGAAAATTATACAGTAAAAAACGATTTCCCCGTTACATCAAGATATCGCAGCAGATTTCTACCGGTTTTTGATGAAATGGAAGATGGACAAGTGTATGCTTTAATTGCCACTGATAATGGTTCTATCTATCGCTTCAATCTGCCAGATGCAAACATCGGTGATGTTAAAAAAATGGTTTGGCGAACAGAAGCAGGAAATCTTCACCGAACAGCTTATTATGGAAAGATTCTGCCTGAAAATGAGTACTACACTAAATCGCTTTTCGTTAAAGACGAAGTTTATGTTTACCCTAATCCTCTCAATTGGATTAATGGTTTAAACCCAAAGTTTAGCATTATGACTAGTCAGAACTGCAAAGTTGATGTTAAGATATATAATATTTCCGGTAATCAGGTATTCAAACAAAGAATTCAATGTGATGCCTACAGCAGAAATGAAGAGAAAATCAACTGGGATATCTCCTCAATATCATCCGGTATTTATTTCATAAGTTTCACTTCAGGTGGAGACTCAGTAGTCAATAAAATTGCAATTGAAAAATAATACATATCCTAAGGAGGATTAATGAAAAGACTTTTCTTGATAACTATGTTACTGACAAGTTTGTCAGTTTACTTGTTAGCAGACAGCATTCATAAGAAAGCGGGTGAATATGGATTTCAATTTATCAAATTGGAATCATCAGTTAACCTTGTTGGTCTGTCTGATTCCGGTGAACTTATTTCTTCAAACGCTATGAATTTCATTAGTAATCCTACTTCAGGAATTCTTTACCAAACAAATGGGTTTTCGGCTTCAAGCAGATATTGGATTTTTGACACTGTCCTGTATAGCATAGGTTATTCTTTCTCTAGTGGCACAAAATCATTTAGTCTGGCTATGAAATATTTAGACTACGGCAGTATAGATAATCGCGATGAGTTCGGAACAATTGAAGGTGAATATAATCCTATGGATCTTGATATAGTTGCCGGTTTTGGATTTCGCGTATTACCGGATCATTTGTTAGGTATAAATACTCATGTTTTGTATGAGAAGCTTCATACATCATCCAGTTTTGGCTTTTCAGCTGATCTGGCATATACTTATCTCACTCCTATTCGTAATCTTAAGATAGGCACACAGATAAAAAATATTGGTTTTACTTCAAAGATGAAAGATGAATCAATTGATCTTCCCTGGGGTATAGAATTTCTGGCAGCCCAAGAAATGAGGTTTAACGACATTATAACTCCTTCTTTTCAAATCAAGATCGCAAAGTATGTTGATGAAAATATCTCCACAGCAATCGCTACAAACATTACCTTTTATGATACCCTTCATCTCAGATTAGGAAACAGAATTATTCATGGTTCTGACTATCTTAAATTCTCAGCCGGTTTAGGTTATGATTTAGGACGTTTCCAGGTAGATTATGCTTTTCTGGCTCTTGAAGAAGATCTGGATAATTCTCACACTTTTGGAGTATCCTACAAATTTTAGTGAATAGCCGAATAAAAAAACTAAGGTAATAATGGGAATAATTCAACGAAGGAGAATAAAAAACATAATCAGCTTTTATGTGGCTTGGCTTATATTTGTTCTGACAATGGTAACTAATCTTTTTGCATTGGATTACGTTCCAAATGAAGCTATCGTAAAACTCATCA
This sequence comes from Candidatus Cloacimonadota bacterium, assembly GCA_028690365.1. Taxonomy (GTDB): domain Bacteria; phylum Cloacimonadota; class Cloacimonadia; order Cloacimonadales; family JAQVBK01; genus JAQVBK01. The sequence continues at coordinate 666 of JAQVBK010000030.1, read as the reverse complement.
ATTTTCAATCAAAAGAATCTAATAACTTCAATTTAACTGAACTTGATAATTTTCTAAACAATAGATCTCCGAAGAACATAAAAAGTATTGATAATAAAACTGAAAGTCAGTTTTTTGTGATTACTTTTAACAACAACAACGATCGTGATAATTTTCTGAATTCAAAATTTCCTGGAGTAGAATACATACAACCCAACTATTTGAGCAGTTTTTGGTTGGATTCCAACGACCCGCTTTTCTACGAACAACAAGCTGATTTTTCCAACACAAAGATAAATAAAGCCTGGGACAGCACAATAGGACATAGTGGTATAATTGTATCTGTTATAGATTCCGGCATCTATTTTGAACATCCTGACTTGCAAAACAACATCTGGCACAATCCCGATGAAATACCGAATAATGGTATCGACGATGATAACAACGGATATATTGACGACTGGAGAGGCTGGGATTTCGTTGATGCTCCTGAACTGGAATCTATTGCTTTGCCCGGTTCCGACTTTATTAATCAGGATAATGACCCTTCTGATGAACTTATGCATGGAACTCATGTTTCAGGAATTATTGCAGCTGACACCAATAATAGTGAAGGGATTGCAGGAATCTGCTGGACAACCAAAATAATGCCCTTGAGAGCAGGTTTCAGTATTGCAGGAGCTTCCT
>JAQVBK010000279.1 GCA_028690365.1 Candidatus Cloacimonadota bacterium | reverse complement strand
CCCTGAGAATGGTCTATCGTGGCTTGATTTAGTTAAATGGTATGAGCAATACGAAAGCGAAGATACAGAAAACAAGCTAACCGAAAGACTTTGTGCATCATTGGATAGCAAACCGGAAAAATTATTCTTTAGGGCGTATTGTGAGTTTACAATTAAACATGGGGGAACTTTGCCTGCGTTAATTCCACAAGTTTATTTGTATTATGATCCAAAGACAAAAAGTGCACGTTACAACAAACCAATCTTTGAGCATCAAAGAATGGATTTTATGTTTATTATTAGCCGAGAACACAGAGTGGTTATTGAATTAGATGGAATACAGCATTATGCTTCTGATAAAACTATTGGCGAGACATGGTACAAATGTGCGGATGTTAATCGATATGCTGAAATGATGAAAGCGCATAGAGAGATGGTTTTGGATGGTTACGATGTATATCGTTTTGGAGGAAAAGAGTTATATGTAGGAAAAGATGAGAATGAAATTCCTGCAAAACAAACAGTATTTGATTTTCTTGATGGGCTCTTTAAGAAATATCGGATATTGCCCAAAATAGAATAAGAGGCATGATTTTGTTCTTTTTAAGTATGACATTTACAGTGGTTTATAGAGATAGGTGTAAGGCTGTTTGGAGACAAAAACCAATTAATTGAAACTGAAAATCAGTTAATTGGAGACGAAAACCAGTTAATTGAAAAGGTAAATCAGTTGATTGGTATGATTAATGGAAATATAAATACAAAAGAAAACATACGATTACTTTACGAAAAATTAGAGGATGATCAGGTTTTTGGAAGAAAAGATATCATGCTCATAACAGGCTTATCAATAAATCCCGCAGAAACTCTGATTCATAAATTATTAGATATAAAATTAATAGTTCCAGTTGAGGGAAAGGGTAAAGGAAAATATATTTTTAAGATATCAGAGAAGTAGTTTGTTCTTTGTTACGTCAAAAGTAGTAATGTTTTAATCTGTAAGAAAACACCAGACTTACCAACGCGAATTCTTTTAGCGCTAATTTTATGTGATCAACTATACAGTGACATGGAAGTGACAGTAACGTGGAGGAAGTGACATGGTGGTGACACTTTATATCATAATTTAAAATATCCCTGAAATCCGGTTGTGAGGACTTCGGGGATATTTTTCGTTAGTGCAATTCCTTATACAACTTATCTAAGTAAGTAGTTAAATTATTTGAATCGTTATTATTGGATGATTCTTTGCTGTATTCAACGACAAGCTCGTTGCAAGCTTGTAAATCACAGTTCATAAAACCATCAGGTTTTGCTGAAAATAAATCTATATAACGAATGTAGGCATCTTTCCCAATTAGATGATATAGGGCACGGAATGTGCTTTCTGTATGAATTGTAATTCTGGCTAAATCAGTATGTGCCTGACAGTAGTAGTATTCAAGATTTAATTCTTGCATACCATTTTTTGTGTCTTTGGTCATTTGTTTTCGTTGTTCTAAAAACAAGTCTTTTTTTTCTAATAATTCTCGAAATATTAATGCATAGTAGAGGGCTTCTGAAAAAGGAATCTGAAGTTGCAATAGGGTGTTAGTGGTTGTAAAATTCGGAAAATCTTTTTTTGAAAAGTGAGTATCAGAACCCATATCTTCATCTACTTCATCATCGTCTTCCACGTCATCAAAAGTATAATCAGAATCATTCATTTCATTGAATTTTTCATCAATTTCTGTTTTTTCTTCAAACCATTCTTCTGGTATTCCATTATATTGTTCGTATACTTCTCTTTTCCCTTCCTGAGCTTTTCTTAGTTCATAGCAAAGTCCAAGTAGTGATTCACAAATTGCCTCATATCCTGGAAATGGGCACGTGCTATCTATTCCAAAGTCACCGGTGAATTTGGATATTGCAAAATAGAGTCGATCAAAATCCCAAAAATCTCCACGCAGGATTACATTATTGCAATTACCCTTTCCTACTGTTAACATAATTCTTTTCCTCCTTTGATTTATCAAATATTGATTTATTTAACTGTACATGGCGTACTTTTTTATCCTCTTGACTGTAAAACCCAGCTTCTTCGTATTCTCTGATCTTTTTCTGAACATATTTGTTAACAATGGTATAACCACAATTGCAACCTTGGGAAACAAGCCAGTCATAGACGGTACTGGCATAAGTTTTTTTCACAGAAAGCCACAGATCAATTTGCTTTTTGTATGGATCTAAAACCGAAGAGAATGGTCTGTGCTCTAAGTCAGAAAGAGGCAGATTAAGTTGGACATATCGTTTTGCAGTCCGGACATCAATCTGATATTTGAGGGAAATCGCTTTATACGTTATTCCGTTTAAGTAATCTTGACGGATTGACTGTGTTTTCTCGTTTGACATGGTTATTCATTCCTTTCATAAAACCATTATAAATAACAAAGATGGAAGAGACAATGACATTATGTGTGTAATTTTATAACTATAAGTTACTATTGAAATATGCGGGTTATTAATACTTGTTTTTGAAAGTTGATAAATACAAAAATAGCTGAAAAACCTATAAAACAGGCGATTCAGCTATTTTATTGAAGAGTTTAGTATTCAAATAGTTCAAGAACTTATGCTTTATTAAAATCACAGGATACATCTAGGACAAGCGAAGTCCTAGAATCTTATCCTTATATTCCAAAGCCCTATCGTTCTTATGCCACCTGCTATAAAGGCTATATAGGTAATGATAAGCAGTTTTGCTATATTCGTTGTCAGTACCAATAGCATCGCTGATTAATTTTTCGGCATTGAGCAGATATGTTTCAGAATGAACCGGATCATTGGTAGCTAATGCAACAATCCCTTTTCCAAGTTGGCAGATGCCATAGTCAAATGAAGTTTTACTTTCTGTTTCTAACACGATATTTTCATAGAACTCAAGTAGTTGTTCAGCCTGCGTATATTCTTTTGAAAGAATAAGAATATTGGTCATATTCATCATCTGCTGTAAACTGTCATGTGTTTCAAAAATACCATACTCTTTCCTGATTTGAAATGCCTGTTTCAGATTCGTGATAGCTTCTTTTCCTTTTTTCATAAGCAGGTATACATTGGAAGTATTATTGTATAGGTTTGAAATTAGATTTGCAGTACGTTTGTCTGCATCAGCAGTTAGTAATGGAATTAATAATTCCATTGCTTTGGTACGCTTCTTAAGGGCATTGGAATAATCTTTCTTTAACACAAACAGTTCTGCTTTATAATCCAGGAGTAGCGCCTTATCACAAGGTGAATTTAACTGATGACAATCCATTTCATAAGAAATGCGTTCTACAAGTTTTGGCAGATAATCCATAATCAAATATTTATCAAAATATGGAAACATATCTTGAAGGTATAGTAGATAATAATCTGGTTCATCATTTATTATATGCTCATTAATGCTTATCAGACTGTTAATTACATTGTCTGGTCTGCGAACTTCCAATCCGTGGGTAAGACAGATAAGATGAAGGCTATCAAGCATAGTTCTGCAATTAGATACTGAAGGTAGCGTTTCAATTACAGCCACATCCTGAATTAGAGGATGGAGGCTGATTTTTTTATTCTCTGAATCATCCATAATAAATCCATATCGGATCATATGATTTACGTCGTTTAGATTTGATAGTTGCAACCATTTTTTAATCGAAGCCTTTGATACACCAGAGGCAGGAAGCAGAGATAAGTTGCGCTGTATATCTAACTGATCAGTGGAAAGTTGGTTTAATTGTAGCAACTTTCGCAGATGCTCAATCATCAGTGCTTCAGAAAATTCTTCGTCCTTATATAATTCCACAGATTCTCCAGATGAAATATTCAGTCCACAGGATTTTAATTCATATAGCAGTTCTTCAGGCTCTATACCACTTGCAGAAAGGGAGAGTGCGGCAAGACAGACACTCAGAGTATGCCCTCTTAATTCTGAAATGATTTCTGCCACAGTTTCAGGAACATCTATGGAAGCTGGACAGTAGTTACAAAAGAGAGTTGAAAGCTCTTTCTCTGAATCAAGTTCGTTAAGATGAACCGTCTGAAATTGTGTGACTTTACATCTTGTGGTAATCAGTATCTGAAAATCGAGCTTTATGAGTTCTTTAAAGTATGAGTCATCTTTTGGCAGCACATTGAAGTTATCAATAATAAGTAAACTGTCAGTATGCAGCTTCTTTAAT
>JAQVBK010000278.1 GCA_028690365.1 Candidatus Cloacimonadota bacterium | reverse complement strand
ACCTGCTGTTGCAAGCGACCAAATTATCTGCTTATCTGTAAACTTGTGTTCTTTACTTAAATGATAAACCACAGCTGCTAAAACTCCTGCAGAACCACAAGTTGGAGCTGTAACTATTTTTCCACCACAAGCATTTTCTTCAGCCACTGCAAGGGCATAAGAAAAAATCAGGGTTTTACCTTTCAATGAACCTGTATAGTTTTTTGCTTTAACATAATAAGAAGAAGCTTTTCTACTAATCCGCAATCCACCGGGGATTATTCCTTCAGCGTCAATTCCTTTGTTTATCGCATCTTGCATAATGTTCCAGACTTCTTCCAGATAGTCCAGAATAGACTCCCCTTCCCTGAACAAGACATATTCCCACAAACTTTTTCCACTTTTTATAGACCATTCCAGAATCTCATTCATTGAACTAAAATCATAAACTAAATTTTCATTTTCTTCAATGTTGAAATCAGTAATTTTGCCACCACCAACACTAAATACAAGCCACTCGCCCATTACATTAGAATTCACATCCAATGCTTCAAAGAGAATTCCATTGGGATGTTGTTCCAAATATGTTTCAGGTTTCCAGACCAATTCAACTTTCTGAGGGTCCATAGCTTCGATTATCGCCTTATCTGTCTGATGTCCTCTGCCTGTAGCCGCCATACTGCCAAAAAGAGTCACTCTCATTTTCATTGCCAACGGATATCGATCATGAAAAATCTCTGCTGCGTTGCGTGGTCCCATTGTATGACTGGAAGAAGGTCCATAACCTATTCTAAAAATTTCTTTTATTGACTCCATTCTACCTCCGGAAACTTAATTAATTCTAATATATCTCTTAAGAAGCATATCATAGTCTCCATTCTCTTTAATCTTTTTGAGTGCTTCATTCATTTTTTGTAACAGAAAAACTTTGGGATTGTCTTTTGCCATCCCAATGTATCCCTTCTGTACAACCAAAGGTTCAGATAAGATTTCTAAATAATTTATGATTCTAAGTTCACTTGCCACATAAAGTCCTACATATTTTTCAACAGGATAAATATCAATCCGTCCAACATACAATTTTTTGAAATTTGATTCATGGCTATGTGCTTCTTCAAACTCAAATCTCTTTTTTTCGATAAGCTCAGTAAACTCAGGAGAATATGTATAACCATTCATCAATCCTATTCTTTTTTTGCTGAAAACAGACATATCTCCCTGGAAATCAAAGTCAGCTCCTTTTCTAACAAAGAACACCAAAGGGTTCTCCAGAATAGCTTCTGAATACTCAAAAATCTTGAGTCTTTCAGGGTTTTTATAGAAATTGAATATCGCATCGTATTTACTAATTCTGAAGTCTAGAACACTTTCATAAGAACGCTTGAATGGTAAAATAGAAAAAGTACACTCAATATCTGCAAGCTCGCACATTTTTTTTATCAAATCAACCTGAAAGCCCTTTATCTCACCTTGATCCATAAAAGAATAAGGTGGAAAATCAACCGTAGCAAAATTCAATGTATCTTTTGAGTATAAAATCAGCCAAAAAGCTAAAACCCAGACAACAAGAATTATTCTTTTAGCTATAAATAAGTAATTTTTTATCATTCTAAAATACACCTCCGATATGATAAAAAGTAATTATTAGCATACCTGCTAAGAAGCAGAGCAAACTGGAAGGTATACCAAATTTTATAAAATCACTAAATTTGATATGGCAGGTATCTCTGGATTTTTCCACTACAATTACATTGGCAACAGCTCCAATTATTGTCAGATTACCCGCAATGGTACTGGAAAAAGCCAAAATAAACCAGAGTACCTCATTCGAAGGCATTTTCCCGATACTTTCAGATACTACCAAAACATAAGGTACATTGGCAAAAATATTCGAACCAATGACAGAAATTAACCCGAATCCCCACAATCCGGCTAAATTATGAGAGTAGTGTTTCATAAAAACATTTAACACTTTATCTGTTAAACCTGAAATTCTAAGTGCTCCCACTACGGCAAAAAGGCATGCAAAAAAAAGAAGAAGATTCCAGTCCAGTCGACGCAAGATTTCGATTTCATCTCTGTTTGCCAGTAACAGAAGCAGTACAGCCCCCGCAAAAGCAGACCAACTTATATTTCCCAAAATAAAGAAAGATGAAATTACTAAAAACAGAACCGTAAGCGATCTTTTTAAGAATTTGTTTGAACCTGAGTTTTCTCTTTCCTTTTGAAAATCAACATAAGATACAGAATAATTACTGATTGATTTTCGGTAGAGAATCACAATTATTAAGTAGTTAATCAGGAGGCAAACTAGACAGATTGGCAGCATTAATAAGAAATAACGCGAGAAACTCATCCCTGAAAGATTACCAATTATCATGTTCTGGGGAGTACCGGTAAAAGTTAAAATTCCACCAATATTGGTAGAAGTTGCTAATCCAATCAGAAAAGGCAAAGGTGGATATTTCTTTTGCTGAATCATCAGAATGACAACAGGTGTAAAGAAAATACACGCAATATCATTCACCAAAAATCCAGCCAGGATTCCTGTACCGAAAACCAGAATAAAAAGTGTTCTTTTTATATTGAGATTAAGTCTATCTACTTTGACAGTAATAATTTCAAAAAATCCCGCTTCTCCTAAATGACTGACAATAATCATCATTCCAAACAAGAGTACTATTGTATCCCAGTTAACAGCAGAATAAACCTGAGATGGCGTTATAACCCTAAAAATCACCATCATTACTAATCCCAGCATCACACCCGCCGGTCTCCCTATTTTTAGAAAATTCAACCGTCGTCCTGAGATTAAAAAATAAGTCACTGCAAATATCAGCAGCGACTTCAACATTACTTCATTCATGATTTTTAGGCTAAGTAGTCTAATCCAAAATCATCTGATGTTTCAATTCATCTGATTTTTGTTTTCCATAAAGCATTTCAACTAAAGTCAGTGCAAACTTTAGTACAGTTCCAGGACCTTTAGATGTTATGCAGTTATTGTCTATTACTACATTTTTATTGATAGCGGTTCGTATTTTAAGACTCTCTGCCATACCCGGATAAGCTGTTGCTTGTTTCCCTTCAAGAAGGCCATGGCTCTGCAGAACAATTACCGGAGAAGCACATATAGCGCCGTACAATTTTTTATCTTCTTGCTGTTGTTTCAAAAGATCAATCAATATTTTACAGTCTCTCAGATGCTCAGCTCCCGGCATTCCTCCAGGAAGCACTATCAGGTCATATTCTTTATTAATGCAGTCTTCTATCGTACAATCTGCAACTATCTTTATTCCATGAACAGTAGTTATCTGCTGTAACATTACAGATGCAATAGTTACCTCAGCACCTGCTCTTCTCAAAACATCGGCTAATCCTATAAATTCCAACTCTTCTGTACCATCCGCAATTGGTATCAATACTTTCTTACTCATTAGTTACCTCCGTCTGTTTTCTCAGAATTTCTGTCGTTTGGGTAGAAGCTTTCACCATGAAATATTTTTGTCTTTGTTCAACACTCTCAAGATAAAAAAGTTCTGAAGTAATTGCTATTGGTCGTCCCCAATCTTCCGCATAAGGATTTTCGCTTGCATAAACAAGATATGAGACAGCGCCATCAATTTCATTCCACTCGATTCTGACACCATTATCCATGTTAATCGATATAACCGGTGAATCTAATCCGGCTGATACAGTAAAAGTGTGAGGATCATATTTACCTATATATGGATGATTTTCACTCCGACCTGAATAGTCTGCTGCATGAATATAGTAGTTAATTGTTGTATCTCCCGGATAACCAGGAATAGCTGCTGAATAATAATCGTCATCATCTTGGTTCATAACAACTGACTGATAGAGAGATTCCCCCTCAGTTTTGTAGTAAACAAGAATTGAATCTGAATAGAGAGAATTATTGCTGAAAGCCGTAATTTTGGCATGAATCAAATAATCTTGAAAAGGAGATTGTTCAGAAGAAACGGGTTGATGGGAGATACTCAGCATACCCGTGTCTGCAATCCCATTAATTCGACAGTGTAGTGCATCCGTACTTTCCCAGCTATGATTGAAACCGAGTACTTCATAACCAGGCATGGCGTTCTGATATACTGCAAGAGCAGCTGAATCATTAGAAGAGTTCATGATTGGCACATAGACAGTATTGTTCACTATCAAAGAATTCGTATATGGTTC
>JAQVBK010000277.1 GCA_028690365.1 Candidatus Cloacimonadota bacterium | reverse complement strand
TTATCTCGTCATAATTGCTTTCTGCGCCTGGATGTATGGTCGTTTCAACAGACCAGATAAATCAAGAATTATACAGTGGATTTTTACGGTTATTGCCATACTACTGGCAGTGTATTCAGGTATTATTCTCCTGAGATTTGATAAAACCACGGTTCCATCCGAACATATTGCCAATGAACATTATCGGGATGGCTGGCAGCAATTTTCTCCTGCTTTAGTACAAGAATATATTTCTCAAGATCAACCGGTTTTCATAGAATTTAGAGCCGAGTGGTGTATGACGTGCAAGCTTAACGAAAGAAATGTACTATATACTGAAGAAATAGAAAACGCTTTCTCTGAGAAAGGTGTACAATTGCTGATTGGCGACAACACCCAAAGGAACGACATCATCAGTGAATGGCTTATGAAATTCAACAGAGCCGGAGTTCCACTGTATATTTTCTATCGTCCCGGCGAAGAAAATCCGGTTGTATTGCCGGAGATTATAACAAAAGATATGATTTATAACGAATTAGATAAATTATAAGGCAGGTATTATGAAAAAAATCACGTCTATACTAGTTGTGTTGCTATTTCTGATAGTAGCATGTGACAGGTTTGAAACTAGTTTCAAGCCGGAAGTTCTCTATCCTGAAGCCAAAATCTCTGCATCTGTTGAATTTGGCAGAATACCATTGAAAGTAAATTTTATAGATGAGTCGACTAATAACTCTGAAATAGAAGAGTGGAAATGGTATTTTGGAACTGGTTCCGACTCATTGGCTTACAATTCTACTGACAAACCTGATTCCATAACTTTCATCTACAATGAAACTGGAGAATACTGGACAAAACTCATTGTGAGGAAAGGTGCTTTCACATCAATTGATTCAATTAAGATAAGTACTTACGAACCTGATGGACCGGTTCCAGATTTTACTTTCTCTCCGATAACCGGACAGGCTCCTCTTCTTGTTCAATTTCAGGATAATTCTCAAGCTGGTTCGCAGCCAATTTTAAGTTGGAAATGGGATTTCAATTCAGACAATATAATTGATTCTGAAGAACAAAATCCTGCCTATACCTTTACTTCAGCAGGCACTTACCAAGTGACTCTTACTGTGATTGACAGTCTTTTCGAAGTTTCAGCCGAAAAAGAAATTAATGTCATTGAAGGTATTTCAGCCATTGAACACAACATCCTTGTAGAACTTTTTACTGCAACATGGTGTACTTATTGTCCCTATGCAGAGCAAGCACTTTACAATATTGAGAGAGATCTGGGAGTTAGATTTGCATTCATTGAATATCATTGTTATGATGATTTGGAAGTTGTTGGAAATACTAATCTTCTAAGTTATTATGAACTCCAGACTTTGCCGGTAACAGCTATACAGGGGAATGAAAGTGTTTTTGATGGGGCTAACATTGAGACTTATCAATCAGATATTGAACAAATCATTATGCCATTACTTGATCAGGAAACAAAAGTGAAATTCTACAACCTGATAGCTGACAGAGTTGGAGACGAACTTAATTGCTCAGTCGAGATTGAGCTGGTTGACGAAACCTTGTCACTGGAAAGTTTAATTTTGAAATATGCAGTTATTGAAGATCATGACACCAGACATTTCAACTATATTGGAGAATCTCTTCATAATGTAGTAAAAATCAACGGTTATGAAGATATCTCAGAAATTGATGAACAAATGATTAAACAATTTACTGTTTCGGGAGTCCAGGATTTACCGGAAGATCTGAGTTTGGTAGTTTGGGTTCAGACATTTCCTGCTTCATATAATCCGGAAACAGCCAGAGTTCATAATGTTATAAAAAAATCCATAAACAGGAGCGACAAATGAAAAAATCTCTTTTTACAATAATGCTTGCTGCAATTCTTCTGACTGTTCTGACTGCAGAAGAAAAGGAATTTCATTCAAGTTTCAAAGATTTCACACTTGAAGATATCAATGGAAATATGGTTAAGATATCCGATTTCATGAATGATTCAATAATCATCCTTGATTTCTGGGCAAGTTGGTGTACTCCCTGCAAAAGAGCTTTGCCGGCTCTTAATGAAATCCACCAAAATTATGACAAAGTAAATGTTCTTGCAGTTACGATTGATAAACCAAAAGATCAAAGCAAATCAAAAAATTTCGTGAAATCACAAAAATTTGATTTCATTACGCTGTTTGACACTAATACAGACCTTTCAAAACACTACAATGTCACGACAATTCCCCGCACTTTTATTCTGAATCCACAAGGCGAAATTCTATATGACCATACGGGTTATACCAGGGGAGATGAATCTAAATACAAAGAAATAATTGATGCATTTTTAGAAAAGACCAGCAAAGAATAATAGGAAGAATTATGAACAAGAGAATAACAATATCTGTGCTCCTGATTCTTGTAATTGTTGGCTTAACTGCTGAGAAGATTACATTTTCGGGTGTGAATGAGTTCAATTTCATTTATCGTGACATAAGTGAAAAATATGAAAATAGCGAAGAAAGTGGTGATGACTATAAATCTTATTTTTCGGATGAGTTAAAGCTTCAGCTGAGCTATAGAAACTTTGTCCTTGGGGCGAAATATGTTTATTATAAACCGGAGTATGATAAAATGTTGCAAATCGAGAACGTAGGAAGTGAAGAAGATGATAACTACTTCGATGAATATTTTCTTCAGTACTCTGATAATAAGTTCTTTGCTCTGGCAGGAACTTACGAAGCAGTTATCGGCAGTGGAATTGCCCTTCACAGTTTCTATGATAATGATTTTAACATAGATACCCGTTTATTGGGAGGTTATGGAAGATATACCTCAAAAATATTCCAGTCACAACTTTTTCTCGGAGTGATGAAGAATCCTGAAGATGAAGATGAGAATGATCAGATTGTTGCTTTTGATTTTAGCACTAAAATGGGGTATCTGAAGCTGAGTTCAGCTTATGTTTTACAGAGAATAAATCTTCTTGAAAATTCTGAGGATGATTACAATAATCGAAATGTTGTGATGTTGGGCTCAAACTATGTTACTGATAGTTACGATTTAAAAAGTGAACTGGTTTTTTCTAAAGATGATAACAATAGGGGTGGAAGGGCAATTTATCTGCAATCATCTGCTTATCTGGGGAAATTTACGCTGACTTCTGCCTATAACAATTATTACAACTTTGCTTATGCTGCTGGTCAACAAAGTAAAACGTATGCACTTTCAGATCTTCCATCTCTCAATCACTCAGAAGATCCTTTGTCTGATTTGTACATCTCAGGAACGGATGAAGAAAATATGATGGGGGAAATTCGTTTTAATCCAACTTTCGAAGATGAATTGGCTATAAACTATTCTGAAGGCTGGTCAAGAAATTATTACTTCAGACTGGCAAATCTTTTTGCTGAGTATCGTCACGAGTTTGAGACGTGGACTTTTAAAGCAGAGTTCGAGCATCTGGAACAGAAAAGCAGGAATGAATGGTTAAAAGAATTAACCCCAGCATTGAATTTTGATTTTGCAATTTTTGATTTCCCTGTTTTTCTGCTGACTGAATACCAGGTGGTTGAAAGTGAGAACAGTCAGGCTTTTTATCGTCACTTTGAGCCCAAAATCCAAACTGACATCTCTTTCGGATTGTTCTCTGTTTCAGCAATAATTGAACATGAATATGGTGATTTTGATTCAGGAGAAAAAGAATTTGGGGATTCTGATAGTTTTTGGATAGGAACTGAGTTATCTATGACAATTATTAAAACTACTGACATCAGATTATTCTTTGGAAAAGAAAAAGAAGAGAAAGTTTGCCGAAACGGAGTTTGCAAAAAACAACCGAAATTTAGCGGCTTGCGATTGGATATAACTACTACATTTTAAAAAAGGGAGATAGAAAATGAAAAGAACACTTTCAATAATTCTGTTAATAATTGTGGGATTACTAAATGCTCAATTGGAACTCAATATACCTTTTGAAGATCCAGTAGTAGGTGATGCCTGGGAAGGTAATGATTATATTTTCTCTTCGCAGTACTTTCATCTGGTAAATAATAATGCTTCAGGCAGATACTCTATAGCTTTGGAAGTAGTGGATAATCCGGCAAACTGGACATTGACATGGTGTCATGAATTGAATGGTACAGGTGGGTGTCATCCGCATACTGTTCCATACAATCTTAATCCATGGGAACAGGGAGATACT
>JAQVBK010000276.1 GCA_028690365.1 Candidatus Cloacimonadota bacterium | reverse complement strand
CGGCAGCATCATATTGACCCTCCAGGCAAAATCACTGCCGGAAATGACCAAATTTGTCCTCTCGTTCAGAGACAATGTCAAAGTGCTGGAACCTGATGCTTTAATCAATGAAGTAAAACAAACCACAAAAAAAATATTGAGTTTATACGAAAAGGAGGAAAAATGAGCGCAGCATTAAAAGAAATAGCAGAAAAATTAGAAGCTCTCAAAGATAGAGCCGAGGAACTTGTCAGTGATATTGAAGATTTATACTCTGAATATCAGCAGTTAGACCCGGAAGAAGAAGAGGAAGATCTAAAAGAAGACCTCGAAGAGAAAATTGAGAAACTTGAAGAATCAATGGAAATTGTGGAAGACGAAACCACCCGTGAACTCCTCCAGAAACAGATTGATGATCTGCAACTCCAAATTGACAACTTGGATGAATTCTCCGGCAGCTACGCTGAACTGAATGAACAATTCGAGGAGCTGACAGAGATATTCCAGGGGTTGGAGTTGTAGTGACATTGCCTGATTGATTAACTTAATTAAAATTAGGGGGCAGAGTTCGTAAAAAAATTACTGAAGCCATCACCATACTACCTCACAATACAAAAACATTGACAGATATCGGCTAGAAGCAATTTATTCAATCAGAAAAAATCATAGGCAGGGAAATATGAGTGTGTTATTTTTAACAATTGGAAATAGAGATGTGCAATATGTGTTTGAAAGAGATAATCAGAAGACACGGTTCCCAAAGGATTTTTTTGACAATGATAAGAGACGAAGAAATATTGATAGTTCTTCACTGGAATACATCCCTTTGGTTGATATAAAAAAAGAGCTAACTAACCTAAAGAATGAAGAAAAAGACGCAATGAATCCAATTGGTATTATATTCCCTATGCTAGAGAAAACAAGAAAATTTCTTGAACATCAACAGATCGATCAAATATTTTTAATATCAACAGATAGGAAAAACATTGATAATGTACTATTTGAACCCGTAATTGATCTCTGTTTGGAAAAAGAATGGTTACAGGCAGGTACAATTGTTGATGATATTTTATTTCATTCCCAAAAAGATTTTACTTCAAACTATGCAGATATTATTGAGAATAAAATCAACAGATTATTTCTAAACGTGTCTGTAACTCAGGTGAAAATTGATGTCAGCCGAGATAAGATTGAGTTAGTCAAAAAGAAAGAATTTCATAAATATGAATCTGAAGATGAGCTAATTGCATTACTTCTTAACTTTGATTTCAATGATACAAATGTAATGTATCCATCAATATACAATCACTTCATTAAACATATTGAAAGTATTGGTGAAGATAGCATTTATTTATCCGTTTCAGGCGGAATGCCAATAATGCAAAAGACACTTGAAAATGTTATTCGGATGACTTTTTTAAATAATAGAATCAAGATAATTGTAGTCCCGGAAAAAGACTCATTCAGTGTAAATAAAATAAACTACTCTAAAGCACCCTTTAATAAGCCTGGCTTAGTTGATTATCATAAGCTTCTTGAACTTCGTAATCAGGTAATCGACAAATTAAACCTTCTTAATTTTTCTGGAGCTTTAGATCTATCAAGATATATTAAAACTAAATACAATATTGCTAATTCAACTGTCATAACTAAACTAGAGGAAACAATGTCAGAAATTGATCATCCAAAAAATGACAGAGAGTTTATCCCATTCTATCTGAGAATAATTTCATCTATCTATTCAAAGGATTATATCAACCTAAGTATATACATAAAAGCCTTGCAGGAGCAAACTCAAAGACATGTTATTAACACCTGTTCAGGAATAGAATTTATAGATAAAACAAGTAAAAATAATCAGTCAACAGATATAATAATTTTAGATAATAAAGAATATAAAGCTGCTGATTTCGACTTTTGGTCAGAGCATGAAAACATATGGAAACAGTTTTCTAGTGCAGTCTTGTACAATGATATCTTTTTATCAAAGTATAACTATAGATACTATGATTTTAATAATAGCTTTAATGGAATTAAAAAGATTAGAAACAACTTCATCCATAAAGGCTTTGCTTTCATTAATGATACTCAGTTACCCCATTTCTATAATTTTCTTAATCTAAACGAAGAAACAATTGTAAAGATGAATAAAAAGGTAAACAGAAACCAGTTCGATGACGATCTGTTAGCATTCGAACAAGATTATACAGGAGAAGGTTCAACTTTAAATAAAATTGCAAGATTATGGTATAATGAACTTCCTGAATTCACTTTTCGAAATGTGGCAAACAGAATCATTAAAATGATATTAGAAACGGAGCTTCAATGATCTACATTATTCAAACTATTGGACAGCGTGATGCTCAGTTACATTACAAAAAACCAGCGAAAGAAGATGAAAAAGCTTCTGATTACTCAGGTTTTGATAAAAGTTCTTTATTTGATGTGCAAAAGGAACTTTGGGCTTTGTTAAAGCAAAATAGATTAAAATGGAAACCAATTCAGGGAGTCGAGGGAAAGAAGCAAGACCTGACTCAAATGGAGCTGATCAACAGTTCTTATAATATATGTTTTCCTTTTACTGAACATATCTTTTCCTTCTTGAAGAAGAAAGCCATAGAAAATAGCGCTCAATATAAATTCATTCTAATATACAATGATCGACAAAGATCAAAGCTGGCTAAAGAATTCATCAAAAATGAGCCATATTATTTTGCAGAATTGATTAAACATTTCTGGCAGGAAATGACAAACTACTATCAAATCCAGGCAGATATTGAGATCATCAATTTCTGTGATTCAATGAAAGACAACTGGGAGATATATGCAGAATTTGCTTTTTCAGCCATCGACAGAATATGCTCGAACCTTTCTGATATAATTCATGGGGAGAGGATTTTGCTTTTCAATGATGGAGGAATGCCTGTTGTTTCAAAGGCAATTGAGATAACCCTTCCGGCTTACTTTCCCAGACAAATTATATTTATGGAACAGAATTTTGGAAAGATATCAGAAAACAAACAACATATAATACAAAAACAATTCTCTCTGAAATTCTCTATTATACAAGATATAAAGCAGTTTGATTTTGTCGGTTTGTACAAAGACGCTTTAGAATTGGGCTTGAAAAATACTGACCCTGTTTTCTGGGATTTAACAAGAATCTGTAAAAGCTGGCTTTATGATGACAAGAATATCTCTCAGCTAATTTTAAATGATTTCATTAAATCAAATCCTGATTATGAACTTATTGCAGTATTAAAAGTAATGAATTCTATGTTGGACTCTAAGAATGCAATGGCGTGCAATTTGATTCGTTGCATTCAGGAAGTTAGAAATGAGAATTGGTGGAGTACTAGTACATTACTGATTTCTGTTGGAGAATTGTTCATTATTGAATCTTTAAAATCAAAATACCCGCAAGCAGTTGTTGAAGATACTAAAAAATGGTTCAAAATTAGCATATTCCCATTTGAAGTAAGCACTTCAGAAATAACTAGATCTGTTAATTACAATGATCGCGATTTATACATGATAAATTGGAAGACAATAGACATTGTATTGTCTTGCGGAATAGATGGAAAAGAGGATCTACAGGACTTGAAAGATTTATTGATTCATCTAAAAATCATTAAAGAGGCTCGTAATGCTTTTATTCATCAGGGAATAACTATCCCAAAAGTATTAATCAATGAAGCATTAAAATTTGATACAAGATTAAAAACCTATAATAGCAACTGCAAAAGTAAAACTTTCAAATATCTTATTGAAGAAACTTCCAGGATAAATCATCTTGATTTTATCAACTGGATACCTATTCTGCAAAAGGAGCTTTTTGAAAGAGCAAAGAAACTGTCACCAATTGAAAATTTATGAATTATTTAGAATATTGGATACATTTAAAATTTACAGTAATTAAATCAATCACTAATTTGCCTTTATACACCGGCATACATTGGAGCGCTTTTTTCCGAAATGAGCTCAGGAGGATTACTTCCCAGAGTATTGATGAGTTAGACTTAAATGTCATACCTGCCAACAATAATATTCATTCTCTTGCACCTGGTGAAAAAGTTAGCATCATTTTATCGACCAATGAGTCAGGATATCTCGTCTTGCAGAAATGGATCAGTTTGGTTAAAAATGAAGAAATCAAAACATTATCAGATAATGACCATTTTATTCTTAAAGAGACAATAGAGCTGGAGAGCTG
>JAQVBK010000275.1 GCA_028690365.1 Candidatus Cloacimonadota bacterium | reverse complement strand
GCAGACGCAGACTTCAGACCTACTCTGAAGAAAGCAGGTTACTTAACACGTGACCCAAGAATGAAAGAAAGAAAGAAATACGGACTCAAAGGAGCACGTCGTGCACCTCAGTTCTCAAAACGATAATAAAAAGAATATTTTTAGAATCACTCAAACCCTTGAAAATCCAGTGTTTTCAAGGGTTTTCTTTATCTCAATGAAAAATATAAGGTCTGTAAAAATGTGTGAAAATCTATGCGTATGACACAAGTATGACACAGGTATGACACAAAACAAAAATCCATGAAAACAGTGACTTATATAAGTCATGAAAATATGCCTGAAACCCTGATAAATAAAGGGTTTTTGACTTATATAAGTCATACAAAAAAGGAAGGTCAATGACCTTCCTTTGATGCTTTCCACATATAACGCAATTCTGCAACTGATTTGAATTTCCATACATCCCCATTCTTGAATATAATCTGATGGTCACCAACACCTGCAATGTCTTTGAAGTAACCCTTGGACACCTGCCACCTTAACAACTGTTCATAGGTCTTGGAATCAAAACCATACATTTCATCAGGGTTTCTGATTGGATGTGTGAACTGCATGATATGCCTTAATTGCTTGGTGGTTCTGCAAATGATTTCATTGGATTCTGAATAGTCATTGTAGAATCCAATTTTTAACTTGATGAAATATCCTTGACCTTTGGTGTATGATGCACTTTCAATCATGGGATGATATTTTTCTTTTACTTCCCATCTGTTCAGCATGGTCACCATATCTTCATGTTTATGGTCATTATCCAAATCATGCTTGATTAGTCTATTGATGTATTCATTGACACTGATTCCAATAGTTGAACTGATGTCCTTCAATTGGTCTTTTGTCCCTTTAGGCAGGTTCAAAAGAATTTGGTCATAAGAATCTTTGTTGCGTTGGTTCTTTTCAGTGGTTCTTGTTTGTTTCTTTGCCATATCATGAAAACCTTCCTATATTTTGTTGATTGCTTCAATCAATTCTGTGATTTCAAAATGTGTATAAACCTGTTCAGTGACACCCTGTCCTTTGTGACCAACAATCTTCTTTATAACTTTATCATCAACACCTGCAACTGTAAGCATAGAAACACAGGTATGTCTTGTATCATGTGGGCGGTGTTCCATTCCCATTTGTTGGGTAAGTGGTTTCCAATATGAATCATAGAAATTTCTATAAAGGAAATGCTTGTTGTCAGGGGTAGAAAGGACATATTTGCAATCATTTTTGTTCATCCAGTATTCAAACAGGGGAACAATTTTTTCAGCAATGGGAACAGTCCTGATTCCTGCTTCTGTTTTGGATTCTATTACCTTGAAGTATCTTTCTTCAAGGTTCACATTTTCTTTCTTTAAATCAAGCAATTCTGACACCCTGACACCTGTGTATATCATCATCAGAATGATTGAAATGTGTTCATTGGTATCATTCCATTTCCAAACAGTGCTGATTTCATTCTTGTTGAATGGTTTCCTGTTGTATGCGTTTGGGTTTCTATCCCTATATTGCTGAATATCCAAGTATTCAACCATGTTTCTATCTTTGGTGATGATTTCATGTATAACTGCATAATCAAATAGTTGACTGAACAGAATTCTTAATTTCTTCAATGTGGGGTAGTTCTTACCTGAATCATCAATGACCTTTTGCAAATGGTCAAGTTTGATGTCAACCATTCGCATATCTTTGATTTTATTACATATTTTATAACTTGCCTGATAACCTTGAATGTTGGATTTTGACACCTGTTCAAACTTCTTTTCTGACCATCTGTCATAGACTTCTGCAAATGTGATTGTGTCCATATGCAGGTCATAGGGGTCTTTGTTGTAGTCAGATAGAGCTTGAATTGCTTCCTTTTGTGTTGGATAATACCCCACATTGACAAAGGTCTGTTTATATGCATATCTGAATGTTATCCCATCTTCAAGTTTTTCCATAATATTGGAAGTATCAGGGAGTTCATCCAAATATTTCATCTGTTTTCTGTCATACCATCTGTAAAGATTTGTTTTTCTTGCTCTCCAAGGTTTCCTTCTGTTTCCTGATAATTTGGAAACATTTCCAAATCCATTTGGAAGTTTCATGTTGTTTCATCCTTCCTGATTGATACAAAACAGGTCAGGTGATATAATATATTTGGTGTTGGATATTATATCTGATTATTCCAATCTGTTTATAGTATCTTGATAAGGGTCATAGATGACTGGAATCATCTATGACCTTTTGTCTTACATTGCTTGAACACCTGCAATTTTGAATAATGCCTTTTGAATCTTGCATACAGTGCTGAATCTTGGGTGATGTGTGACACCTTCCAACAAATCATATACTGTACTTCTTCCAATGGGATTCTTGTCAATATTACAAACACCAACAATACAGGATGCAGTGACACCCAATTTTTCCATGATTCTTTTCAGGTCAGTGTTGTCAAAATAATATTCAGGTCTTTGATTCTTGCAATACTGCCTGAATACTTTGTCAATGACTTCATTGAACTGTTTATAATCATAGAAATGAATGTGAATTCCTGATGATATTGATTTGAGAAAGTCACATACAAAGTTCATTTGAATTGCATTCATCAGTGGAACAGTCAGCCTTTCACATTCATCTGTCAGGATATAGAACCAAGGATCACCATGTTCCACACCTTCCATAATACCCATGTCATAAATCTTTCCTTGATACTCTGTAATTTCTTTCATCATAATTTTCACCTTTTCCTTTCAGATTTTCTTTAATAGTTTAATTGCTTCATTGAACTTGCAATTGGAAATTAAATCAATTGCTTCATTTTCAATTTTGGTTCTGTAATCAATAACTTGTTGCAGTTGCTTACATTCTGCAATTGATTGATCAAGTGCTTTTTGCAACAACCCATTAGACCATTCTAATTCTTCAATATGTCTTTCAGAATCTTGCGTATTAGTCACCACCTTCCTGAACATAAAAATAAACACCCATTCACAAACAGAATATCTGTTTATAGAATGGGTGTTTATTTTTTGTACTTCTGCATCAGTAAATCAATGTATTCTGATGCTTTTTGTTGCCCTTCATCAGTAAGGGAAAGGAAGTCATTAAATGTTGATGAAATGTCATGACCATACAATGAAATCATAGTATCAAAGAATTGAGATTCTGATGAAAGTTTTTGAACATCATTTTCTTCATTCCATTTTTCAACCATTTCTTTCAGACCATCATCAAGGTCAATATCTAATACACCTAATGCTTTTGCTATTTTATGAATAGTTGTTGCTTTTGGTGTTACATCACCATATTCAATTTTTTGCAAACCATTTTTAGATAAACCAATAGATTTTGCAAGGTCAACTTGTTTGATTCCTTTTTCTTTCCTGATGGTAGCAATTCTTTGTCCTATTTCCACATTATCACCACCATGTCACCCATTATAACATAGTGCAGATATGTTTGTGAAGAGAGTAAACTTGATATCTCTTCCTATTGACATACTATCACTATGCTTGTATAATGTCAATAGGCGAAAAACATATCTATACTATGCCTAAAATACTACACTTTGAAAGGAAGGGTGAAACAAATGAAATTAAGTGATGAAAAAATGATGATTTTTCTTGCAGAAAAAGGAATGATGATCAAAGACCTGTGTGCAGAAGCAGGAATCAGCGAAACTGCATTCAAAAAGATACGTGAAGGAAAAAGAATTCCAAGGACAACAACTATTGGAAGAATTGCAAAGGCTTTGCATGTATCAGTTGCAGATATCATTGAATAGGAAAGGGGAACAGAATGAAGAACTATATAAAAAGGAAGGTGAAAAGGATTGGAATTGTTCAAAGGTTACGTGAAAACAAAGAACAAAGAATGTATTGAGAAGTTTAAGGATGTACCTTCATCAGGACTTCACACGATTGATGAAGTGAAAGACCTTCCTGAATATGCAGGTGTGCTTGCAGATGAAGTGATTCTGATTGATATTGATGACATGGAACAAAGTGAAGTCATGATGAATATTGTTGAAGATTTTCAGTTGAATTGCAGAGTGTATCAGACCACAAGGGGCAGACACTTCGTGTTCAAGAATAATGGTGTCGATAAATGTGGGACACATGTGAAACTTGCAATTGGTCTGACAGCAGACATCAAGGTTGGACACAAAAACAGTTATGAAATATTGA
>JAQVBK010000274.1 GCA_028690365.1 Candidatus Cloacimonadota bacterium | reverse complement strand
TGAGCAGGAAAACCGTCAACGAAGCTTTGTTTGAAGCCTACAAAGATGAAAGTGAAGCAGGTAAACTGAAAGCGCTGACAAAAAAACAAAAGGGACAGATTAGTCTAATAACAGAGAGTGAGAATGAATTGCAAGAGCTTAAGAAGAAATTTTTAGCCAATCTTCAGAAGATTTTCAGCGAACTCGATATTAAAATCATTGAAGGCTATTCCGTAAAAAGACGCAGAAAACACACAGAGAATAACCTTGTTAGTTATAAATTTGATGCAATTGTAAATATAAAGGATCATAATATTTTGTCTACTCTCACTGATTTCAATGCAATTATCGGAATTGTAGAAAAAGTAAGTAAAGCAGGAGTAACGATTAAGATGATCCAGGGGAAAGACTACCTCGCTGAAGTATTTATCACAAAAGCTGAAATGGATAAGAAATGTAAAACAGAATTTAAAGAGTTATTTGAGGTAAATGATGAAGTTAAGATAAAATACCATGGCAATAAAGAAGCTATTGTAGAAATATCTGTTGAAAGATTATAGGAGGTTGAAGTGAGTAATATTCTTGAAAGTATGAAAATCGCCAAAAATCTGATTAATAAGGAAAAAAAAGAGATTGAGAAAAAGAGAAAAATGACCTGCCATCCGGTGGCAAAAGAAAGTATTGAAAACAAAATAAACTATCTGAATGGACTGGCGTTGATGATGAACGTAGATGGACAGATCACTGATGATGAAAAAGAATTCTTCTATCAGCTTATTGAAGCTTTTGAATTGACCGATTCACTTCTGGAAGAATTTCTAAGTTTTGCTGAAAATCCTGACCATGAGCAAATTGTACAATTGCTAAAGGATTTATCTGCATCTGAAAAAACCAAATTCTTTTTTATGTTTGATAACTTTAAAATGGCAAATTTGCATGGAGATGTTACCCCGGAAGAAACAGAACTAATTAACATGTTTATGGAATTATTGGATTTTTCTGAAAAAGAGAAAGAGCACCTACTTTCCCTGATTGATACAGAACTTCATTCTGATGATTACCTTGATGAAATTGAAAAATTATTCATAATAATAAAAACTCCGGAAAACATGGTCTTCGTCAAGGGCGGTACATTTGAGATGGGAAGCCATGAATCTGATAATGAAAAGCCAATCCACAGTGTTACCGTAGGCGAGAATACGGATTCTCGCGTGCAGGGTGGTTATTATATTGGCAAGTACCCGGTAACTCAGAAGGAGTGGAAAGAGATAATGGGTAATAACCCGAGCAATTTCAGAGGAGATAATCTTCCGGTTGAAACAGTCTCCTGGTATGATGTAGTGGAGTTCTGTAATGTTAGGAGTAGAAAAGAAGGATTGAATCCTTGTTACTCCGGTAGCGGAGATAACATAACCTGCAACTGGGATGCCAATGGCTACCGTTTACCCACCGAAGCCGAGTGGGAATTTGCTGCCCGTGGGGGTGTAGAAACACAGAATTCTGTGTCTCTACACCAATACGCCGGCAGCAACAACATCGACGAGGTTGCCTGGTATAGTAGCAACAGTGGAAGTAAAACCCATGAAGTAGGCACCAAGAAGCCCAATGAACTGGGTATCTATGACATGAGTGGCAATGTCTGGGAATGGTGTTGGGATTGGTATGGCAACTACAGCTCAGGTTCTCAAACCAACCCGAGGGGGGCGTCATCGAGCTCTCGGCGTGTTTTGCGTGGCGGTGGCTGGCGCTACGGCGCCGAGAACTGCCGGGTCGCTGGTCGTGACGGCGGCGACCCGAGCTACGGCGACTACGACGGCTTCCGCTTGCTCCGCAGTTCAAATTAGAAATCCATGTCTTTCTTGAGCTAAAAAAAAGTAAATCGAGCTGCCAGCTCGATAAACGATAAACGGAGTAAAAGTCAGCATGGAGAGAGTAGGGCGCTAATTAAAAAAAGCGACCAGCGAACGGAAGGCTTACTTTTACTTGTAGTATGGAGTGCATTAACTGAGTTAATGCGTTTAGCAGGAAGTGACTTGAAGTCCCGATTTATCTGGAATAAATAGGGAAGCTTGAGTCACTAATTGCTCAGCAAATGTCAACCAGGATGGTTGACTTACGAAAGAGAAAAGAGCTTGAGTCGCTAATTGCAGAAGTCGATGAGTTATGTTAACGGTTAATGCATGTGTGTCATATTTTTCAGGCGGTCGCTGGACAAGACACTTTACAACCTGATTTAGAGAGGGTTTCTGAATATCATAGAAATAAAATATTGTGGGAGGGAAAGATGAATAAAATACTGGAAAGTGTGAAACAAGTTAAAGATAATCAGAAAAAGATAATTCTTTTAAAGCATCCGGTAACCGTTGAAAGCATTGAACTAAAAATCTATTACCTTAATGGACTTAGTTTATTGTTATATGTGGATGGAGAAATGCTTGAAAGTGAGAGGACTTTTCTATGTTCAATGACTAAGGCATTTGATTTTAACGATTCTTTTATTGAAGATATCATTGCTTTTGGTAAAGAACCTAGAGAGAATCAAGTTTCAGAACTTTTAATGACTTTAGCAAAGTCTGATACTGTAAAATATTGTTTCATAATTGATTGCTATTTGATAGCAAATCATAATGAAAAAATCACAGACAGGAAAAGTGAACTAATCAAACTCTTCATTGAAACTCTTGGCATCAGTAAACAAGAAGAACAAGACTTATTAGAAGCAAATAGTATCTTGATCAATTGTGATCATGAAAGAGCAGAGATTTTTTACCGGAAAAACAAAAGAATGTATGAGTTATTGTCATTTTACTTTGAATTGAAAAATATTAATCAACATCAAGAAATTAAAGAAGTTAAGGAAGAAGTTAAAAACAATGAAAATAAAAGTGAAAAGAATGCAAGAAAACAGAAAGAGAAGTTTGGGAAAAAAACAAAGAACAGTGAACAGGAACAAGAACAGATTCGAATTATGCAAAGACAGATAAGTGAACTAGAACAAGAAGAAGAGAGACTATGGAGTAAGTGGGATAGACTTTCAGATAAACATACCAAACTGATAATGCAGCAAACAGAATATGAATTAGCCAATATGTTTCAGAAAGCTTTCTTGCCAAATCCCTCAGATTCTGCAATAGACAGAGCGGAGAGGGAAGCAGACAGGGCTGATGATGAACACGAAGCTGTCGTTAAGAAAATTGAGGATCTAAAGAAACAATTAAACTCTCTAATCTGTTTGTAAGAAATCATTAAAATAATACTTTATCATTTTAAATCATAGGAGGACAACTAATGAAGAAGATATCTTTAGCAGAACACCCACTTATAAAAGAAGGTATTGAGACAAAGATACACTATCTGAACGGACTTGCCTTAGTAATGAATCTGGATGACAAAATATCAGATTCTGAAAAGGCTTTTTTTACATCTTTGCTGGATATTTTTCAACTGAAAGATTCAATGTTGGATGATTTTGTGAATTTTGCCAAACAACTCGACCCTGAACAGCTGAATGAGCTATTTAAAGAACTGATGAAATCAGAATTAACAAAAATTTGTTTCATTATTGACTGCAAAATAATGGCAGCAATTGATAAAATGGTTAGCAAAGAAGCAGAAGAACTAATTAGAACTTTTATGGAATTGTTGTTTTTCACAGAGAAAGATACAGAATTTATTTCTTCCTGCAAACTTTCTTTAGATGATATTGATTATGAAAAAGAATATAATAGATTTAAAATAGATGATCTTGATGGGATGATTTTTGTAAGAGGAGGTACTTTTCTGATGGGCAGCGATGATGGTGAAAAAGATGAAAAACCAGTACACAGCGTTACTGTTGAAGATTTTTATATTGAAAGATACGAAGTAACCCAGAAGGAATGGAAAGAGGTTATGGGATCAAATCCGAGTTGTTCCAAAGGAGATGACCTTCCGGTAGAAAAAATAAGCTGGTATGATGCTGTCAGTTTCTGTAACAAAAAAAGTATTAGCAAGGGACTTACTCCTTGCTATTCTGGCAGGGGAGTTGATATTGTTTGTGATTGGAATGCTAACGGTTATCGTTTACCAACCGAGGCAGAATGGGAATATGCTGCAAGAGGAGGAAGGAAGACAGGCAATTTCATTTTTGCAGGATCAAATGAGGTTGATGAAGTTGCATGCTATGATAAAATTGGTCTAGGTAGAATGGATGGAGCTGAAATCTTCAACTTCCTTTATAATAAAATACATGATAA
>JAQVBK010000273.1 GCA_028690365.1 Candidatus Cloacimonadota bacterium | reverse complement strand
GGTTGACCTTTCCCGCAATTCGGAACTCCGTATGATATCCAGAATCTCTTGTCACAAATTGCATCACATGAATTCCAGAATTCAGGGTTGTTTGATTTGTAGATTACTTTTTTCAGCATCCTGTTTTTTTTCCCATTCTTAATCTCCCAGAAAAGATCTCCGCCAAATTGGAAATTGACTCTGTGTTGATCAATTGAGAAAGAGCCCATTCCCTCGATATAGATTCCTTCTTCAGTATCTTCAATAAGTTGCTGAGGAGTTAGTTCTTTGTTGCCGGGTGCAAGATAAAGATTTGGTATTCTGTTTATTGGAAAATCATAATAGTAAGTAGCTCTGTTACAGCCCCTGCTCATTTTCTCACCTATTAAGGGTGCAGTTTCCCGGGTAGTTCCGTATTCATTGAGAATTCCATTTTTAATAATGTGCCATTTCTGACCGGGAACCCCATCATCATCGTATCCGGCAGTAGCCAAACCTCCTTCCAGAGTATTATCACCAAAGAAGTTAACAATCTCAGAGCCGTACTTGTATGTTTTTAGTTTCTCCGGAGTCGCAAAAGAAATGCCGGCAAAATCGGCTTCCCAACCAAGAACTCTGTCTAATTCAGTTGGATGTCCAACAGATTCATGCATAGTTAAAGCCAAATTTCGCGGATCAAGTACAAGAGTTCGTCGTTTCTCTTCACTAAGTGTATCAGCTTTTACTTTCATTATTGCTTCTTCTGCAATAACAGGGGCACGATCAATTAAATCAAGGTTTTCTATATACTCCCAACCACTGGCTTTAGCACCCCTGTCAAAGTGTCTGGTCTGACTATCTTCCTGAAAAATCGCTGTAGCCCCAATCATAGGTTGAATAAAAGTAGTGTTGATGTTTAATCGGGTACCAATTGTAGAAGCAAATAATTTCTCATCACTTTGCGAATTGAGAAAAAAGGTAGCAACTTTGATCAAATCGTGATTCAATAGAGTTCTGTTTACTTCGAGCATTAAATCAACTTTTTCCTTCACCGGTATTGAAAAAGGATCTTTTTGCATGGGAGTTTGATAGGAGTCAATGTAACTCCTCTCATGAGCCAATTTTATTCCCTTACCATTTTTTAATCTGGCAGAATTCTCCGCAATTTCTACCGCTTTTCTGACAGTTTGCAGAATTGAATCCCGAGAGAAAATATTGTTATGAGCAAAACCCCAGGCTCCGTTTTTCAGAACCCGAATTCCATAACCGTGAATAACACCATAATTAGTTGATTTGATACTAAGATTTCTAAGGAAAATTGTTTCGCGGCAGGTTTTTTGAATTCTGATGTCTGCATAATCGACACCCATCGATTGAGCAACATCTATTGCCTGTTCTAAAAAATCCACATTTGCCTCCTTTCTTATTCGGTTACATTTATCGGTTTATCCAAGCCGGTGAGAAGATTAACTCTCTCTTTGTACCTGGCAATTTCTTCATTGAACTGGTTCTTCATTTCAGGCAGAATAGCTTTGCCTGCCACATTATTCAGTTTCAGTGGATCAAGAGCAGCTCCATGCTGATAGATAGAATAGTGCAAGTGATCTCCTGTCGATAATCCGGTAGAACCAACATATCCTATAACATCCCTTTGACTAACTTTTTTACCAACATAAAGATTTTCTGCAAAACTACTCAGATGCCCATACAAAGTTTCATAACCGTTGTTATGTTTTATTTTTACTGTCTTTCCGTAACCTCCCTTTCTGCCATTGACAGGAGAATGCCCATCCAACCAGCCGGCATGTATTACAATACCGTCAGCAGAAGCTTCTACGGGAGTGCCATAGGGTGCAGCATAATCTACCCCATCGTGAGGTCTGACAGTCTTCAATATAGGATGTAATCTGCCGGTTGAGAAATGCGAAGATATTCTTTTATAGTTTAGGGGAGAACGCAGAAAAGTTTTTTGAAAAGATTCTCCATTTTCATCGTAATATCGGTTTCTCCCATCAGCATCACAAAACATATAGGCTATATCATGATAAGAATTACTCTTGTATTCAGCAACCATAATATTACCATATTTTGCGAAACTACCATCTTTTCTGGTATAGACTTCATACAGTATTGTAAATTTATCGCCTTCCCTCGTATCGCAAAAAAAATCAATATCCCACTGGAAAATTTGTGTAAATTCCATTATCAATTCCGGATATTCACCCAGTTCAATCATAGCCTTGTATAAAGAAGAAGTTATATTCCCCGATATATATTTTTCTTTTTTAATGAGTTCAACTAAATCCTTCTTGGGAAAATATCCACCGGTTGAATCGCGAATAACTCTATAAATATTTATCTTATCGGGATAGAGACTTAGCTCATGGACTATCCGTAAAGTGTCAAGTTTAACAGCTATACTATCTGCAGGTTGTAATCTGCGTAAATTGTATATTCTGGAAAGCTGGGCAACTAATTGATTGATTTCCCTGGACTCAATTTCCATTTCCCGCAACATCTGAACCAACGTCTGCCCAGACTTGATTGCTCCACTTTTATAAATAAACGGATCAACTTCTTCTACCACATCCGCAATTTCCAAAACTTTTTGACCTCGTTTTCTGGTGAGAACTATCACTGACATAAGTATAACTAGTCCGATAACTATTATTATGGCAATTTTTATCCTCATTGAAGCCCCTTGTTACATAAGGAAATCGTTTTATTCACAAATATACCAATTTGTGAAATCAGCTTCAACAAATAGAACTTTTTTATTGAAATGTTCGATAATTTTGTCAATAAACATATTGTCAATTGTAAAGCCTTCTGTATTAAATAGATTCATCGATAAAACAACATGTTCATCGGGTAAAATTTCAACTTGTTCAAAAATGTCCTTAGCGGCAATAAGTCCTGCTACAGTTACTGTATCACCAAAAAAATTATTTTTAACCATTATTACTCTTGAATTGATTGCCCAATTCAAACTAATCTCATCAGAGATCTTTTTGATTAACGGATATGCGAGTTCTGCTGTAACAAATACAGGCGAAACCTTATTTTTCTTCAGAAATCGTTTAAACTTGTTTTTGAAGTAATTCCAGGAGGCAATTGTTTTTCTAATTAAACCTATTCCATTATCAAGTTGCAGGTATCCATGATAATACCTTGCTGGCGGAATTTCTTTCTCAGCAAGTAAGAAAAGTTCATCTGAGCAATAGATCCATTTAAATTTTTCCCTATATCTATCAGCAATTTCAAGAGCAGATTCAGCATCTTCTTTTGAAAGCGTTCTGATTGGAACAAGATTATCCCTGAATTTAGTTAATCCAACTGGCACTATTCCGATTGATTTTGTTCTCAGTTCCCTTGAAGTCAGGTCAGAAAGAGTTCTTTCGAGCTCATCTCCATCATTCCAGTCGGGCACCAACACTATTTGTGTATGAAAGCAAATACCATTTTTACTAAGTTTTTTTAAACTTTCGATAATGTCAAAATCTTGCTTATATCTCATCATTTTTTTGTGAAGGACTTTGTTTGTGGTATGAACTGAGACATACAAAGGATTAAGGTTTTGCTCCGATACCCTTTCATAATCATCTTTTCCAAAGTTGGTTAATGTAATGTAATTACCGAAATAAAATGAGAAAGCCAGATCGTCATCTTTTACGTACAGCGTCTTTCTTATATTCGGCACCATCTGATCAATAAAACAAAAAATACAATTATTGATGCATGACCTACAGGTATAATCATCAGCCAAAACTCCCAATGATTCCGTAAAATCTTTCCTTATCTCATAATCCTTTATTTGCCCATCTGTAGTTTTTAATTGAATATTCAAAACATAATTAGCTGCATAGTATTTTAAATCAATGAAATCTCTGATAGAATGCCCGTTTATAGAAATAATTGTATCCCCTACTTGAAACCCTGTTTTTTCGGCTGGACTATCTTCGTAGATTCCGGTAATCTTTAAAGCCATATTTACTCCTAATTAATACGTTACAGAATATTTTTCCTATGAAAGAAGATATTGTTTATGCTGTAAGATTGTCTATTAAGAACAAAACCAAGCTCTTATCTAAGAAAAATTGTGACATAATAAGACTTGTTTACAATAAACTGCATTTACCTAAGTGTTATCACTGATAAGAGCAGTAACAGCATCCATTGATTTGAATTCTTTGAGGATAATGTTCAATGAAGATGTGATTGGAATAGCCAACACCATTCCGACAGTACCCCAAACCCAAG
>JAQVBK010000272.1 GCA_028690365.1 Candidatus Cloacimonadota bacterium | reverse complement strand
GATCAAAGTATCTATTGCAACAGAGGTTTTGTTTTGCATAGTTAGTTTGCCTGAAAAATCAGCTGAGTAATCTTCAGGATAGAAGTCTACTTCGTAATAAACGTTTGTATATTTGGGTGTAGGCATTTTTTTGTATTTGCTGTAAACCTTTTCATAATCAGCAGATCTTTTAAGCTGCGTTTTCTTAGTTACAAATTCTTTAAGAATATTAGTGTGATAGAAAATTACACTTCCGCTGCCGATGAATCCCAAAACCATAACTCCTGAAACAATCCCGAAAGTTAGCGATAAATTATGCTTAGCTTTTCTTATTCGACTTAACAGGTTTGAATCAGAACCACGAACTTTTATCAAATAAACAAGTGATAGCAGAATGAACGAAAAAAGTGTCCAATAGAGTTTATACCAAAGCCATGGTTCCAGAGAATTGCCGAAACCATTCATGTCAGAGTAATGTGTATATGCACCTTCATTGAATCGAAGAAGTGGATGTTCTATCCCAATCTTGCTTAAAAAACCAATTCCCATGAATAATCCGATAAAAACTGCGTGAGAAAGATATTTGTTATTTATAAGAATGTGGATAAAAAAACTCAATCCAACGTATACGAAGATATCGCTTAAATGAATCAGCATCATTTTCCAGTACAAAGAAAACTCTATTGGGGTTCCATAAAACAGTTGAAAGCCCAGAGCAATCAGCATATTCATCAAATATATTGAGATAAGAATCAGTAAAATACTAAAAACTTTCGGCAGAAATAAAACCCAGTCCCTGACTGCCATAGAATCTAGAATCAAATCAGTGCGTTTTTCTCTTGAACTCCAGACTAATTCACCGATATAAACAGTGATGATGACAATTGCCGTAAGCCCGAAACCTCCGGTCAAAGCATTGGTAACAATACGAGTTAAATATTTAACATCTGTTTGAAACAATCGATTGCTTTGGGCTATAACTACTCCGGTTATCAGCATACCGGCTGTTACAATGATCTGGAAACCTGGACTGAGAACGATGTTTTTGTATTCCATTTTTGTGAATGAGAAGAATTGTTTGAGTGAAGCCAGAAATGAAAAATCTTTTGCAAAGCTTCTAATCTGTACTTTCTCAGTGACAGTAGATTTGTCTTCAGTTAAGAGCTGTTTTATTCTTCCTCTTTTTTGAGTGAAAGAGAAATTTCGGTACGAAAAAATGATAAGCAGTGCTGAGATGATTCCCCACAGCAAACGGTTATAAATTAGATAACCGCTATTCGGAAAAATTCTGCTGTTTTGTTCGGCGATACTCCAGTATTCAGTATCCAAAAAGAAAGTAATCAGAGAAAACGGGTCCGCAAGAGAAACAAGCATTTTGTGGTCGAGATTCTGAGCTGTGTTTGATGCAATTGAATAGCCTATCAACATGATGATTGTTGCTATGTAAACTGGAAAAGATTTCTTCGTGATTACTGCCAGAGCGAAGAGAATACTGGAGAAAATCAAAATATTTGGAACAGTGGAAACGAAAAATGGAACAATATAGTTAATCAATTTGAACTCTCCAAAATATGAAGGATCCAAACCGGGGAAGAGACTTCCAGTAAACAATCCGATGTAGAAACAGGCAAAAATTATTCCGGCAGTAGTAACGTTTGAGAAAAATCTACCCAATAGATAGGAAGATTTTTTGATTGGTTTAGTAAAGAAAAAATGTGATGTCTGATAATTATAATCCCTGAAAATGCAATCACTCATGAAAGCAGCTATGAAAAAAATGAACAACTGTCCCATCCCAGTTGATATCATGTAGGTAAAATAAGCTGAATTTAGGAACAACTTCTCTGTATTTGCTCCTCCGACAGATACTGTGACTCCCGAGAATAAACCAGCAGAAGCAATGACCGTGAGGAGTCCGATAATGAACATCAATCCCGTAAAAATGCGGGTAGAAATCTTTTTCCATTGATATTTTAACTCAAACAGGAAGAATTCGGTAAACATTGATCCTCCTATATAACTTCATTATGTGGAATTGTTGAGAAATAAACATCTTCCAAATTAGGATCTACAGGTGAGAAGTCATTGCCAGGGTCAGTTTCGCTGATAATGTGAATCATCAGTTTCCCTGTAAACAGACGGTTAGAAATTATATTTAATTCCCGATATTGATCTATCGTATTCTTTTCTATTAGCTTACGCCATATTTTCCCCTTTATATGTTCAATTGCTCCCAGTGGATTTGATGTCATCTTTACTTCACCTTTGTTAATAATCGCCATTGATGAGCATAACTCACTGACATCATCAACAATATGTGTGGATAGAATTACTATTTTCTCCTGTCCGATTTCACTGAGGATGTTGTGAAAATGATGTCTTTCTTTGGGATCAAGTCCGGCGGTCGGTTCATCCACAATTATAATTTCAGGGTTGCCGAGAAGTGCCTGAGCAATTCCCAGTCTCTGCTTCATTCCGCCGGAAAATCCACCTATTTTCCGCGATTTATCAGAGTAGAGGTTTACAATTTTTAAAAACTGTTCAACTGCTTCTTTTCTGTCTCTTGCTGACCGAATTCCTTTCAGAGCTGCAAAGTGCATCATCATTTCCCAAGCTGTTATACGGGGATAAAAATCAAATTCCTGAGGTAGAAGTCCCAAAACTTTGCGTAGTTCATGTTTTTCTTTGATTATGTCCATGCCGTTATAAGTTATCGAACCTGAATCCGGATCTTGAAGAGTTGCTATAGTTCTCATCAGAGTGGACTTGCCGGCGCCGTTTGGACCAAGTAGTCCAAACATTCCAGTTCGAATTGTAAGATCAATGTTTTTCAGAGCTTGAACCCCACTGGAATAAGTTTTACTGAGATTGGAGATTATTAATTCTTTCATGTTTCCTCCTGTGTTTTGCAATTATGGTGTTATACGTTACCAACACAGTAAAACTGTCAAGACTTTTTATTCAGGGTAAAGAAATGAAACTCTTAATTATATTCTGTCAGACCTTATTGATTCAGATGATTATGACGTTAATGATGATAATAAAGTATAAATTCTTATGAAAAATCTAAAGAAATGAAATCTAACTGAAGACATTTGTATAAAGAAATTCCATGAGTTTGATTTGAATCGAAGAAAAGAAGATAAGCTTGACATAAATGATGTAAATCCTCAATAAAAATGTAATTATCTGCAAAAAATTGGTTAGTTGATTATGTGAAACATTTGCTCAATGTGCATTGCAATTAACCAGTTCTGATTATTAATTGACAAAGAAATCGCATTTTTTTGGGTGTCACACAGTTATAATATCGATAAATCAACAGGAATTTGAAAAATCAGGAGAATAAATGCAAAAGAAAGTCTATGTAATTGTGGCTCTGAGCCTTTTTGCCGTTTTATCGGCGAATTCTGTATTCTCATTTTATGGTCCGGCAAATCGTTACTTCAAAGTAGATGCTTATGCAATGGGAATGGGTGAAACTGGTATTGGTGATTTATTCAGAACAAATACCAGTTATGCAAACCCTTCGCTTGCTGTGTCTGCCGACAATGTTGTGTTCTCATCAGCTCTTACGCTCGGATATATGACATACAAAGACAACAACGGTTCTTTCAGAGATGATGGATTGAATTTCCCCTACTTTAATTTGGTTATACCTGTAAAACGTAACAGGTTTGCTTTCAATTTTGCATCAATTCTTGCTTCAAACCTGCAAACGCAATCCACGGTAAGATATACCGGACTTACTAATTCCGATATTTTGTATACGCGAAAAGATTGGATAGAAGATTCACTATATAAAGCAGATCTCATTTATGCATATAGAAATAGATTTGTAAATTTTGGAGCTTCAGTAAATTTCTATTTTGGCAGTTATCTAAAGCATCAGGATTTAATCAATGAAAGTTACAGTGTAAATCATGTATATGACAGTAGATACGAAGAGAAGAGATTGTACAAGAGTTTTGGTTATGGAGCAGGTGTCAGTAAGAAAATTGGGAATTTCTCTGCTGGTCTTGCCTATTCATCAAAAGTTGAATTTGATGGTGATAGAGAACTTTTACAGCAAATTGTGAGAAATGGTATAGCTGTTAATAAACGTACAATTTTGGACACATTTGAACATGAGATACCGGAAATTTACTCTGTAGGTTTGACGTATAGATTCAAATCAAAATTTAAAACTTCTGCGGACATCCATTATGAAAATTGGGAAGCAACGGATAATGGAGTTTTTACT
>JAQVBK010000271.1 GCA_028690365.1 Candidatus Cloacimonadota bacterium | reverse complement strand
CTTGTATCTACCCTGCATATTGTGTTACGAATCCGGATTATATACAATCCTACAGGTTCATTTCCGAGAAGTTCTTTTTGAGCAAGGATTAATTGGCAACAATTTTTTTCTTTATCAATTATGACGTGATGCCGATTACGGTCAAGGTTACAAACTATCTGTTTATCAATTAAACACTGACTTAAAGGTGATGGATGGAAAGAGATGGTGGTTTGCAGTAGGGTGTCTTCACTATCAAATGATATCCCCAGTTCTGGCAGGGTTCCTAATATTACTCTTCGATCGTTAATACGGAGATATTCATCAAAAAATTGAGGATCAAATTGGACTTCAAGATACTTGTCTTTTCTTAGATCTGCCCTCATTCTTCCAATTTCGAGAGGAGTGGAATCAGCACGTGAGGGATCGATTTCAAAATAGGTAAATCCATCCCAATCTCCAAAAAGCTGGCCTGTTTCACGAATGATACTATCAGGACTAATCCTCAATTTTTTATCAGTTAAAAGAATACATCGCTGAGTGGGTTGATTCTTTGAAAGGATTTGCCGATGCGAATTATCATCAAAAATAAGATAATCCGTGTCTTCTGTGAATGCTTCAAGGTTCCAGGATAGTGGTGTATTGTTCGAAATGAGTGGTGTATTGTTCGAAATGAGTTTGATATGATATACGGGAGAAGGGGAATTAATAATAACAGGTATTTCTTGAGAAACTAGCGCACCATTTTCATTATAAAGGGCAACCTCTTTTTCGAAAATGCGCTTATTCGTGTCATCATCGATAACAAGGTCTGCATGATTGAGTTCCTCTTGATTCGTGATTGTTTGTTGTGGTACCACAATCCGTATCTCATTCATCCTATCGTTAATAGCCAATATCGGTTTTCTCTGATTTGGTGGGAGGGGATGGCTCTCCCGAGATTGTGGTATCTTTGAAACCCACCACTTGTCAAACTCAGAAATAAACCAATTCGGAAGTTTTCTTTCAACAATCAACGGGCTTGCTTGGCTTTTTTCTTGAATTAAAAGAAGACTTTGTATTAATACATCCGTCGTGACATCCTCGCAATATGCCAAAAATCTCTCTACGGGTTTACCCACATTTCCAAATGTTCTCGCAGATGATTCAGAAACATCAATTATTTCTTCAAGAAGACGAACTTCCTGTCGTAATAGTTCGATTTCTCCTTCTTTGCCAGAAATTGATGTAATCAAATTTGGAAGAGATACACGTTCCTTTTCCAGAGATGTAGAATAATCAGAAAGAGTTTTGAAAATTTCTACTGGATCGTCAGTATTCAAAGAAACGCCAGATGACGCACCGATCCTTCGTATCGAATCTGCAATCTTTTCTATTTCACGATCTTTCTTTCCAATTTCACTATCGATTTGATGTATAACCTCTGAAAACAGACAAAGGGAAGTGTACTTATCCATTATCGCCTGTTCGATTCTTTCCACGATTTCATATTCAGCATCCGTCGAAAATCGAATGTGCCCAATTGGTGGAAAATTTTCCGCAAATTGAAGAGAATGAGTAAGAATTTTTGAGGAACTGATAGCATTGAAGTTTTCGTGGCCTTTTTCTGCTGTTTTTTTCTTCAGTGCAGAGGTAAGGTTACTAATCATATATGCCAATGCAACCTGAGAAATTCTGCTTCCTTTAGGCGACATACGATAACATTCACGTGCAATTTGGCGTGAGTGGTCGCACCGAAGAAGAGAAGTGAGAAGAATTTCATTTAAATTTGTGTTTTGATCAATATCTTGGATTGCTGTGAAATAAATTTTAATGTAATCATCGGATTCCGGCCAGTTTTTTTGAATATCTCTCCAAATGTAAGTCAGATTTTTCGACCAATCTCTGTTTGCATTTGATTTAAAAAACTTGGAAAGAAAGGTAAGCGTATATTCCTTTTTAGAAATCCCCGAATCGTTTTCAATAGAATGTATCCATAACACTCTTGCGTTAGAGTATTGTTTCTGTTCCAGCGCATCGGAGATTCGCTTTTCCTTGATGCTTCCACGGTTATTGGCATCTTCAATTAAGACATCGTTCATACTGTTTTGGGATATAATCTTGATCTGCGTTGTATAACTCAAATTTCTATCCAGTTAATCAATAATCTGTAAATTTTTCACTCGTTTTACACGTTTTGCCCAATCACTATTGGAAATTAATTATTCAATTGATAAACCTTTGTATCCGTATTTTAATACCTTTACAAGGTACAATCTGTATTATGAAAAAGGAGTTATTTGGGTATGGACTCCAATGAGCCGGATGATAAAATCCTAAATGTTGAGGAGGAATTTTATAAAATCTCGGTTCTCTTACATCGCTATATTGAAGAATCACATGAATCTCAACAGAATTTTATTCAGAAATTGACAGATCTCCAACAAAAAACAGAACTGGTTCCCTCAACATTAGACACAATAAAATCTGATTCTCTGACTCTCTCAAACACTGTGAAGGATATTCAGCAGGAGATCTATCAGTTAAAAACTAAATATATTGATGACCGTGAGAAGACGAATCAACTGCTCCTGGATGTTTCAATAATATCTACCTCTCAACGAAAAAGCGAGAATTCTATCCAAGAGATACACCACAACCTTTTAGAAAATCACGAAATCAGTAAAGATTTGCAAAATCTACTCCCCGCGGTTCGGGATTTAGATCATCGTCTAAATCAGGAACGAACGTTAACAGAGGAAATAGTATTAAAAATAGTATCATCCGAAGAAAAACTTAAAATAATTAATGATCTATTTGAAAACTTTGAAAATTCTTCGGCAACACATTTTACAGAAATTAGTGAAGGGGTTAAGAATGTGTTCAATCAGTCATTAATAGCACAGGATAATTATCTCAAAAATTTTCAAGAGGTTCATAAAAGTTTTATTCAGAAATTGACAGATCTCCAACAAAAAGCAGAACTTGTTC
This sequence comes from Candidatus Cloacimonadota bacterium, assembly GCA_028690365.1. Classification (GTDB taxonomy): domain Bacteria; phylum Cloacimonadota; class Cloacimonadia; order Cloacimonadales; family JAQVBK01; genus JAQVBK01. The sequence goes on along the minus strand of JAQVBK010000271.1, from coordinate 1,275 downwards.
CCTCAACATTAGAAACAATAAAATCTGATTCTCTGGCTCTCTCAAACACTGTGAAAAATATTCAGCAGGAGATCTCTCAGTTAAACACTAAATATATTGATGACTGTGATAAGATGAATCAACTTCTCTTGGATGTTTCAATAATATCTACCTCTCAACGTAAAAGCGAGAATTTTATCCAAGAGATACAACACAACCTTTTAGAAAATAACGGAATCAGTAAAAATTTGCAAAATCTACTCTCTGCGGTTCGGGATTTAGATCAGCATCTGAATCAGGAACGAACGTTAACGGAGGAAACAGTATTAAAATTAATATCCTCCGAAGAAAAACTTAAAATAATTAATGATAGATTTGAAAACTTTGAAAATTCTTCGGCAACACATTTTACAGAAATTAGTGAAGGGGTTATGAATGGGTTCAATCAGTCATTAATAGCACAGGATAATTATCTTAAAAATTTTCAAGAGATTCATAACAGTTTGAAAAGTGACATTGCCACTAATCAGGAGAGTGTTGAAAGGTTATTACACCTTTACGAAGATACTAAGACAATTTTGACGAAAGAACTTGATGCTATATCAACCAAATTAACGAACCAAGATCGAGCAATCCAAGAAATTAATTCACTGTACCTCTATGACGATAATTTGACGATTTTATCAAAAGAAATCGATACGAAATTAGCCAAACTAGAAAATCAAAATCGGGCGATCCAAGAGATAAATTCAACCTATCAAGAGGATATATCACGACGAGACATAGTGAATAATCGAGTTCAAAGACAAAATACAATTCTTATTGTCATCGTGGTCTTTTTTGCTGCACTATCGGTATTTATTGCCGTAGCGCTTAAATAATCGAAAATACAATTTTTCCTTTGAATCCCATTTTTTTGATTTATGGTGAAAATTCAATATATTCATTGCTACCTATTTTATCCCACACATGCTTCAATAATCACACGGACATCTCAAATCCCCCACTCACATTACACTATACTTCGTACACTCACTCGAACAATCTCCTTTGTTTCCCAGAAACCGACGGTGAAGAATTCTCCCCGTCAGGAACACTATTATTCTCCACGCTTTCGCAACTCTATAATATCCGTTGAGGGAACACCGCCCGGTTGAATTCAATCGTACTTATTCCGCATCCATGCTCTCCGTTCCAGCTCCCGCGTTTTCGCTTCTTTAATTTTGACTCCCCTCCGGCGCGTCTCCTTCCCATACCCCAAACCCCCCCGGTCCTTTTCCCAAACCCACACGACAG
>JAQVBK010000029.1 GCA_028690365.1 Candidatus Cloacimonadota bacterium | reverse complement strand
CAATTGACTTTAATTGTTCGACCTCTCTCACGGAAGGAAGTTATTACACGATGCTCCTCGATAATGGAGCTTTAATCGATGAAAATGAAAATCCAGTGTTGGGCATCACTGACTATACTTCCTGGAATTTTACAGCAACTACAAGTATTCCGCAAGCAGGTAATTGTCTGAATTTTGATGGAAACTTTAGTTATGTGGTTATTCCTAACGAATCTCATTTTGATATAACAGGCAATATGACTATCGAAGCCTGGATAAAAGTGAATGAATTTACGGATAATTATAGTTCGATTGTAACAAAAGGCGAAAGCAGCTGGCGGTTGCAGCGTTATATGAATACAAACCGTCTGCAGTTTGTAGCCGGTGGTAGCATTCTTATTGGAACGATGGATGTAAATGATGGAAATTGGCATCATGTTGCAGCTGTTAAGGATGGTCTTGAGCTTCGTCTATATATTGATGGAAGATTGGACAACTCCTTGTCATGTAATTTAGAAACTCCTCAAAATGATTTCCCTGTTTACATTGGCGGAAACTCACAAGTTGACGGTCGCTTTTGGAATGGAAATATTGATGACGTCAGGATTTGGCAAACTGCCAGATCGGAAATGGAAATTCGCTTGCACATGCATCATCCTATTTCAGAACAGAATACAAATCTGCGAGCATACTGGAAATTTGATGAAGAGACAGGTAGTACACTGTTAGATTGGACAGAGAATTCCCATCATGGTACATTTAGCGGAAACATCCAACGAATTTTTTCAACTGCGCCTATTGCCGAAGGCATTTCTGAAATTATGGCTATCAATACCGCAGGTACTTATCCTCTGCTTGATAATGACTTTATTCAGGTTTTCGCTTCTGATTTTCCTACAGAGATAATGCTTACCCGTTTAGATTTATCTCCCAATATTCTTCCATTGACCGAGACTACTTATTCTGCTCAATATTGGATATTTCACAACTTTGTCAGCGATAACAATTCGATATCATTAGGTCTGACTCCAATTCAACAGTTTGAAACAGGTAATCCATTAGACTACAAACTGTTAAATAGAAACACAAATTCTTCCAGTAAATGGCATTACGCTGCCAATGCAACGAGCATTTCTGCTGAATTAAATTTCTTGTTTGAGAACATTAGCGTTGATGGGCAGTTCATCATTGGAAAAGAAACCGGAAGTCCTGTCCTATATGCAAAAAGTCCTGAGCATAGCTCGGAGGATGTCAGTCTTTTTCCTGAATTCACGCTGACTTTTAGCCGCAATGTTATTGGTGGTGAAGGTTCTATTCATATTTATGATGACTCTGATAATCTTGTTGTTAGTATCCCTTCGATAGATACTGTTATTGAGAATGAAACGGTTTCATTTGTATCGCCTCAGAATCTAGAATTAGATTCAAATTACTATGTTCTAGTTGAACCTGAAGCATTTACCTTTTTCGGTAATCCTTTTGCCGGAGTTAATAATTCAGGAGAATGGTCATTTTCAACTTTAGGACTAAGTAACGAATCAGGAACTTGTCTTGAGTTAAATGGAATAAATGATTCTTATATAATTGATTCTGGGTTGATTCCCGATAGTGGCGATTTCACAATTTCTCTTTGGGCTCAGGCAGATGAAAATCAGACCGGATTCAGAGAAATCGTTTCGCAATCTGGGGGTGAAGGCGTCAATTTTTACATTGGGATGACAAATGGCGGGAATATTCGCTGCGGTGATAGTTGGAGCGATACAGGTGCGCCATTTCCCCTTGATGGCGGATGGCATTATTATACGGTCGTAAAAAGCTCGGATGATACTCGCTTGTATATAAATGGATATTTGAAAGCTTCACGTGGGGAGCCGATTGGGAATCCGGCAGGAAACTCATTTCTTATAGGCAAACAATATGATCCATATAATGAATATTTCAAGGGGAAAATTGATGAAATAAAAATCTGGAACAGAGCTTTATCTACTCATGAAGTTCGCTTGAATATGCATAAAATTGCAGAAATAAATGACGAATATCTTGTCAGCTATTTTCAATTTAATGATGATAGAGAAGACGTTGTTGATCTAATAAGCGGAGTAAGCGGAACAGGAAATGGAAACAAAGTGGAATCAAAAATTGAAATTGGAGATAATGAAGTTCATTCAATTATTATCAATTCTGCTGGAATCAATGAAGTTCCAGATACCGGAATCACTTTTGATGTTGCAAGTATTTCTTCTGAGATTCATGCCTATGTAACTTGCTTTAACCATTTACCAAATTATCAGGTTTGGGGAGATTATTCATTTGATTCCGAATTCTGGACGATTCATTTGTTTAGTGATACAGAGTTTACCACTGGTATAATTTTCCAGCCCTCTGAAAGTATTGATTCCTATTATGAGATGCATCCGGAAATGATATATGTCAATTGGCGAGAAGTATATGTTATTTATCCTTTCTGGTATTCATGGAGTGTTGAAAACGTAAACTCAGAAGCAAATGAGATAATTTTTTCTGCATTTCCCAGTAATGGATTGTATAAATTGAGTTGCGATATCCCGGTTCAAATTGAGAGTATTTCTCCACCCAGCGGTTCAGTGGTTCCGGAAGATGTTGTGTTTGAGATTGAATTCGATGGATGGGCTGAGGTGATGAATGAAGGCTATCTATATATTCATCGATTTAATGATGATACTCTGTTTGAGCAAATCAGTCTCCTCTCACTACCACAGAATGAAGCTGGAAACATATTCTATGTAGATCCTCAGAACAATCTTGAATCGGGAGTAACCTACTATGTCCTCATCGATGCTGATTGTATTGCAACAGAAGAAGAGAATTGGTTTGGAGGCATCTACCATAAAGACTACTGGAATTTCACTTCAGAATTAGGTAAACCTGACAATATTGAAATTGAAATAAATTCAACTGAGATAACAATTTCATGGGACCCAGTAGATAATGCGAACTCATACTATATCTACAGTGCAAATAGTCCCCAAAGTGATAATTGGCAACTCGTTGCACAAGTGAGTAATCCGCTATACAGTGAAGCATTATCGGCAATTCAGAAATTTTTCAGAGTAATAGCTTCTACCGATGAGTTTCTCAGCAGGAATGTTGAACGCAAAAAAAGAATGAACACGCAAATCAGAAGATAAATTGACGAGAGATTAAACGAAATTTCGGGAAGACTAAAAAGTTCATAAAAAAGGTCTGTGCTGATTTCAACACAGACCTGATTTTGTCTATTTGTTTAGTCTCTTTGCTTCCAAAGTCAAAGATTGTATTTCTGTGCTTAACTCTTCCTTCAGATCTTCCTTTCTATAGCGCCATTGCCAGTTTCCATCGGCTTTTCCGGGGGTGTTAAGTCTTGCCTCAGAAGGCAATGCAAGAAAATCCTGCAGAGGTGCAATAGCCAGAACAGCATTGGAATTCCAGGCGGTTTCAATCAGTTTTCTACTAAAGCTCCCTGACTTATATTTCGTATATTCATCAACATATTTTTTCACATCCGTTTTTAATTTTGCATACCAGCCTTCTGTCGTGTCGTTATCATGGGTTCCGGTGTAAACTATACAGTTTTCTATATAGTTGTGAGGCAGATACGGATTGCTGTCACCGGAATCAAAGGCAAATTGAAGAATTTTCATGCCTGGATAACCAAATGAATCCCTTAGCTTTTCAACCTCAGGAGTTATAACTCCCAAGTCTTCAGCGATTATAGGCAATTCTCCCAGTTCCTTTTGAACTTTGCTGAATAGTTCCTGACCGGGTGCAGGTTTCCAGGAACCATTGACTGCAGTTGCTTCTCCGTAAGGAACCGCCCAGTATGATTCAAATCCTCTGAAATGATCAATCCGAATTACGTCTACCCATTCCAGAGTTTTTCTGAATCTTTTCAGCCACCACTCATAATGAGTTTCCCGCAGATATTTCCAGTTATAAATAGGGTTTCCCCACAACTGACCGGTATTGCTAAAGTAATCGGGCGGAACTCCTGCCACTGTTTTTGGTCGGTGGTTTTCATCAAAATCAAACATGGCGGGATTTGCCCAGGCATCAGCACTGTCAAAAGCTACAAAAATCGGCAGGTCACCAATGATTTCAATCTGATTTTCATGGGCATGTGTTTTTGTGTTTTTCCACTGTTTATGCAGAACAAATTGCTTAAATTTCTCCAGCTCAATTTCCTGCTTCAGTTTTTTATCCAGCAAATTCATACTATCCTGCTTTCTGAGTTTTATCTCCTCATCCCAGTCAATCCAGGCAACTCCGCCGAAATAGTGTTTATATGCCATGAACCGCGAGAAATCATCCAACCAGTAGTCTTCTTTCTGGCAATATTCTCTGAATTCAGTTGAAGAGGTGTCAAACTTTGAAAAAGCAGACTTGAGAAGTAGATTTTTAATTGGAATGATATAGCCGTAATCCACCTTATCCTGTGTGGCAATTCTCAATTCTGAAAGTTCTTCTCTCTGAAGTAATCCGTCTGTAACAAGTGATTCCAGACTTATCAGGAGGGGATTGCCGGCAAACGCAGAAAAAGTCTGATAGGGAGAATCTCCGTAACCGGTTGGACCTAATGGGCATATTTGCCAGTATTTTTGTCCGGCAGAAGACAGAAACTTTATCAGCTCTATTGCTTCTTTACCAAAAGTGCCGATTCCTTCCCGATTAGGTAGAGAAGTTATGTGTAGAAAAATGCCGCTTGTTCTTGAGAATACCATATTTACCCCACATCAGAATTGATTGTGTTACTTTTCTCTTGTTGTTTGAATAAAGCCCAAATTCGTTCAAAGACTTTTTTTATTTTATGATTGGATATTTTTCCTAGATTTGCTTTCATCAGAATATTTCTAAAAAGAAAATGAATTTGATGATCATTACTACGATTAAAGAAGCCAATTCTTCTTAGCATTTCGATTATGTAATCTACAGTTTCATTTATTTCACTGTTACTCACGAGTTTATCTTTGCGATTGAGGGGCTGAGCAAAAAGTTCTGATTGTTTGAATATCTCGTACATGATGATTGCCACTGAATGCGAAAGATTGAGTGAAGGAAATTCCGGATTAGAAGGAATGTGACAACGCATTGAACAGAGATCTTCTTCCTCTTTTGTAAGTCCGTAAGTCTCTCTGCCGAAAACAATTCCCAGTTTACTGTGACTGTTACTGCAAACATAATCTGCGAAACCGGAAGGTTTAAAATCGAATGATTTTCTTCTGGCTTTTCTGCGTGTAATAGCAACAGCCCCGTCCAAATCGGACAGGGCTGCTTCAAGATTTTCAAATGTTTGGATAGTATCCAGAATATCCTGTGAGTGAACTGCCAGTGCAAAATCCTCTCTAACCGGTATTTTCCCGACGATGCGGAGATTACTGAAACCAAAGTTCTTCATGATTCTGGATACAGCTCCGATATTGCCTTTGTAAATCGGTTCTACCAGAATTATACAGAGGTTTTTATGCAAGGCTGTAATGGTTTTCATTCGCTTTACAAAGTAGCTTTGATTTTATTTTCGACTTCCAAAGCGGCTTTATTTACAGCGTCTATCAAAATATCTGATTGATTCAACACGTCTTCTTTAAATTTAGCGTCAGAAATACCGGACATATTGATTTTTACATTGAGATAGGCAGATTTTGCAGCTGCATTAGCCATAATAGCAGCGACTCCTGCGTCAGATAATGCATTCTTGTTCCCAACTTCTGCAACTTCGGCAGCAAGAAGCACTGCCTTATGAGCAATTTTGAGAGTTTCTAGCGGTACCAGTATTGCATTTTGGGTTGCCTTTTCCATTGCTTCATCTCTGGCTCGTTTCTCTTCATCAGTTTTTTTAGGAAGACGCATAGCTGCCATCATTTCATTGAATGCAAAGGTATCATCATCGATAGCCTGCAGAGCTTCCAGTTTTATTGCCTGACCTCTTTCAGCAAATTCTACTGATTTTTCCCAGACAGTTTCATAGCCTTTCTTGCCAAAAGTAAGATTAGAAACCATTGCAGAAAGAGCTCCTGAAAGTGAAACGCTTAAAGCCGCAACACTGCCGCCACCCGGTGCCGGTGAGTCAGAAGCAAGTTCATCAGCAAACTCATTAATTTTCATATTTACCAGATTATTTTGATTTGCTATGCAGTATTCGATAATTTTTTTATCCAGATCAAATTCGCATAATTCAGCCAGACCCATTGATTGTACTGCAGTTTCCAGAATTTTTCTTTCATTAATTCCGGTAGATGCTCCCGATTTCTTCAGATAGTATTTACCTGCTTCCAGTAATGCCGCTTTGGGAATCAATCCCACCAGCTCACTTCCGGTTACGTGTAAACCCATCTCATGGGCAATTTCTCTGACTTTATCTAAAACAATGTGCGGAGCAGTTACTTTATAATTTGTGAGGTTCATGCTGATTTGTGCTCTGTCATATTGATCTATGAACCAGCCGATTGCACGGCATTCAGTGAAAAGACCAGGTTTCTTCATCTTCTCACCATTTTTGTCTTTCACTATTTTGCCATTGTCATCTCTTAGGTAACTACCTTTTTCTCTGATAAGCAATGCAATGTCGTTGGCTTTGTTTTTATCTCTGGTATTCAGATTAATATTATAAGCAATCAAAAACTCCCTTGCTCCGATTGCAGTTGCTCCTGCATGTGAGTTAAAACTATGAGGACCAAAATCAGGTTTCCATTCAGGATCCTGCATTTTAAGCGGTAATGCCTCATATTCTCCTTGTCTGATATTGGCGAGATTACTCCATTCTGGTTTGGAAGCAGAATAACCGTAAAGATATACAGGTATTCCCAGTTCTTCACCTACTCGTTTGCCAAGTTTTTTTGAATAGTCTACACATTCTTCCATAGTCATATCTGAGACAGGGATGAACGGGCAGACATCTGTAGCTCCAAATCTGGGATGAGCCCCTGTATGTTTAGACATATCAATCAGTTCAGAAGCTCGCTTAATTGCTTGAAATGCAGCTTCTACAATTGCCTCAGGATCTCCCACCATGGTAAACACAGTTCTGTTTGTATCTGCACCAGGATCAATATCTAACAAACTTACACGGTTAACGTTCTTGATAGCTTCAGCTATAGAGTTGAGAATATTTTGATCTCTTCCTTCACTGAAATTTGGTACACATTCCATCAGTTTCATAAAACCTCCAGAGATTTTTTTTACCTTTTTTTTCCATGTATATTAGACGTCAACCAAAAACAGAATAGATATATGAGAGAAAGATTGTAAAACATTTCAACATGCAAAAGTTACTAAAAGATATTCTACTTGATGGACAGAGGGTTCTCCCCCCGCATTTGCGACTCGAGTTCGAGGACTCGCTTCGAGTCACTTCTTGCTAAAGCAGGACTTCTTCTCATCTTTCAAATCAAAATATGATTAATTAGCAGTTCTGTTACATTTCTTTCTGAAACAATCAGTAACTATGTGCATCGCATAAAAACCGGTAGGTATCAGTACAAGGGTTAATATAGCTGAAGCTATTACTCCACCAATACTCACAATACCCATAGCTTGTCTGAATTCTTTACCCGCTGATCCAATTCCCATCGCCATGGGCAACATTCCAATAACTATTGCTAATGAAGACATAATAATTGGTTGGAGTTTGGTAGGACAAGCTGTAATCAAAGCTTCTTTTATATGAACTCCCGATCTGACGAGCTGATTGGTGTAATCCAATAGCAGAATAGCATTATTAACCACAATTCCCACCAGCATAACAATAGCCAGAGTTGATATGATATTCAAAGCTTGTCCAGTAAGGAAGAGGGCAAGTAAAACTCCGATTAAAGCAAGTGGAACAGTCATTAGAATTAAGAAAGGTTGAATAAAACTTTCCAGAATTGCCGCCAATAACATGTAAGTTAACAGAATAGCTAAAAGAAAAGCTTTTGTTATATCTACGAAAAATTCATTCATCATCTGGCTGTCTCCGCCCCAATCAAACTCATATCCGGGAGGAAGTTCTATGTCTTCCAGAATTTTACCTACGGCAGAAACAACTGTACCCATAGGAACTCCGGCTGCATTTCCGCCTGTGTAAGAGATTGCTATAAATTTGTCTTTATGAATAATTGTGCTGTATCCCTGTGAAAATCCCACTTCAGCAAGCTGAGACAATCTGTAAACACCTGATTGGGTGACAATCGGGAGATTTGCAATTTTCTCGCTGGAATTAACTGATTCATCACTAAAGGTTAATCTGATGTCATATTCATTTCCATCTTCTTTAAATTGAGTTGCTACAATTCCTTCAACTGCAGCTCTCACTGTAAGAGCAACATCATATACTGTTGCGCCGACCTCAGATAACTTTTGTCTGTTCGGGATGATTGATATTTCCGGTTTACCTGTTCGGACACTGCTGTCAAAATTGATTATTCCGGGAACATTCTTCACTTTTTCCAATACTATATCATTGATTCTGTTTAAGGTTTCCAAATCCTGACCTTTTAAGTAGAATTGAATGGGTGAGTCATCACCGCTGCCCATTGAAGACATCATGCTGACTTTTATTTGGGCATTGGGAACAACTGACAATTCCTGGATTAAAATATTTACCATCTCATCGCTACTGTAGCTTCTTTCATCTGCATCGACGAGTTTGATATCGATTTTGCCGAGATTAACTCCTTTGTTCAAATCACCAGTAGCGCCAAGATTAGTAATAGTGTGTTTAATTTCAGGATGTTGAATGATAATTTCTTCAACCTCTTCAAATAGCTTAGCTGTCTCGTTCAAATTATAACCCTGCGGTAATTCAATTGATACACCAAGGTTACCTTCATCAAAATTTGGAATAAACTCTGCACCGATGTAACCTTTTACAACTAAACCAAAACATAAAATCAGAATGATGAAGACAGGAATTGGGAGAAGAAATGAGTATATTCTCCTTTTCAAGAGTTTGGATAACAATTTTCCATATAAGGTATTCATTCCTTCAAAAAATCTATCTAAACCTTTACCAATACTACTTTTCTTTTGCTTTTCAGGGAGAATCAGAGAAGAAAGCATCGGAGTCAGAATAAATGACATCAGCAAAGAGAAAATTGTTGCAAAAGTAACTGTCAAAGCAAACTGTTTGAAGATTTGACCTACAAGTGAACTCATGGTTGCAATGGGCAGGAAAACTGCAATATTTGTCAGAGTGGAAGCAATGACCGCAACTGCAATTTCTGCTGTACCTTTATCGGAAGCTTCTTTTCTTGTATTTCCCATCTTCATGTGACGGAAGATGTTTTCAATTACGACCACTGAGTTTGTAACCAGAATTCCCACTGAAGTTGAGAGTCCCATCAAAGTCATGACATTTAAAGAGAAATCTGACATCTTTATAAGCAAAAATGTAGATATAATTGATGTCGGCATAGTTAGTGCAATAATGAAAGTAGATCTTAAATCATGAAGGAAGAAAAACAGGATAAGTCCGGTAAAAATGATTCCTAAAATTATGTTGCTGATGGTATCATCAACTGAACTCTTAATAAATAATGATCTGTCATTAACCAGATTCAAACTGACATTATTGGGTAAAGTCTTTTCTATTTCAGGAAGCATCTTCTTTGCCTCATCGGCAATTTTTACAGTATTTCCGGAAGATGTTTTGACAAGATCAATTTTCACTACATTGGGTTCTCTGTTTTTAGTCTCGTTATTAAAATATATGGTTCGCTCTCTTACATCTGAACTGCTATCATTAACATCTGCTAATTGATTCAGCTTTTTTACACCCTGAGCTGTTGGAATGTCGAGATTACTTATTTCATCAATCATGTTGTATTCACCTGATGATCTAACCGAATATTCCTGATCTTTATTGATGAAGCTGCCGCCTGGCATTTCGAGATTGTTGGCTGCCAGAATCTGACTCATTTGTGATAATGATATGTTGTTACTGAAAACGATTCTGTCGTCAAATTCTACCCTGATTTCTCTCTCCATACCGCCACTCAGATTAACTTGTGCGACACCTTCAATTTGGGCAAATCTGTCTTTTAATTGTTTGTCGGCAATTTCATAGAGTTCTCTTGGAGTTACGTCGCCTGTGAGTATCAAATTTATGATTGGCAAAGAACCCATTTCAAATTTAGATATTACCGGTTTGTCTGAATCAGTGGGGAAATCGTTGAGAACTGCATCAATTTTATCTTTAACTTCCTGATTAGCGACATCGATATCTTTCCCCAGTTCAAATTCAAGAAGTACAATTGAAACATTATCCATTGAATATGATTGAATCATTTTTATTCTGCTGACAGTGGAAACAGCATCTTCAATTCGTTTACTGATTTGCAGTTCTATCTCCTTAGGACCTGCACCTGAATAGATGGTTTGAATAGAAAGATAAGGAATATCAACTTTAGCCATCAAATCAAGTGACAAACTCTGGTAAGCCATGATGCCAAATACGATAAAAACAGCAATGAACATAGTCATCATTACCGGTCTGTTTATTGAAACTTTTGAAAGAAACATAGATACCTCTTATATTTTGCCTACTGGTTACTTGATTATTTTGATTTTTTTATTATTGCCCAACAGGTTAATTCCTTCCACAATAAGATTTTCTCCTGCAGAAATTCCATCACCTATTTCGAGTTTGATTCCACTTTCCCGAAGAATATCAACATACCTCTTTTCGGCTTTATCACCTTTTGCAATATAAACATATCTTCCGCTAGAATCTTCTCTGGAATTCTTCCTGTCCACAACAACTGCATTTTCGTTGTGGTAGTTTGTTATCTTGATTAACGCAGTGACACCATTAATATTCATCTTATGAGAATTCTTGAATACAAGATCAACAGCAAAAGCTTGTTTGTCTCTGTTCATTGTTAAAGAAACCTGAGTTATTTTGCCGTTAAAAGTGTAGTTATTCCAGGATGCTGTGGCAGTCATATCCTTTTTCAGATGTACTATCTCTTTTTCAGATGCCCAGATTGTAGTTTTTAGTTCAGAAGCATTAGCGACTGTAAAAAGGATTTGTCCAGATTCGGTATTATCACTTTCTTTGACAGTAAGTTGGGTTATTATTCCACTAATTGGCGCACGGACTTTTAACATTTTTGAGAGAGCGGTCAGATTTGCTTCATCTACTTCATACATGGTTTTTGTATTTTCAAGTTCTTGTAAGGAAATTCCACCCTTTTCGTAAAGATTTTGCATCCTGTTATAGATGTTTTTTGAGTTGAGGTAGGCTGATTTTGCCTGAAGATATTGAATTGAAGGTGTATCTTCGGGGAATTCCACTACAACGAAATCTTTTTCCACATAATCGCCGACTTTTGCTTTTACTGCACTAACTTCGGCTGCAATCATACTGCTTGCACTGGTTTGTTCTTTTGCTGTAATCATAGCATTAAATGACATTACCTGAGAGAAACTTTCCGGTTTAATAGCTTCAACTCTAACCGGAATGCCGTCATTGCTATAGATTTCCTCAATATTTTTGCCGGTCATTTTTTCTTTTTTTGAGCAACTGATAAACAGAACTGACAGTATTACCAGACTAAATAAGAATCTTTTCATGATATCTCCTATTATAATTTTTTTCCAATTGATTTATCGAATTTTTCTTTGGCAATTATTACATCGTAAACTGCGTTTGAATATGTCAGTTTGCTGCTTTTTAGTAAGAGCTGAGCGTCTATTAACTCAAGCTGAATTGCTACATTGTTTTCGTATCTAGCCTGAGCGATTTCAAGAGCTCGTTCTGCCAAAGCGACATTATCTTTTTGAACTCTTAGAATTTCGATTTTCTTTTGTAAATCAAAATATGAATTGCGTATATCCAATTCCAGCATTTCAGATAATTGAACATGAGCAATCTTGGTCTTTTTCAACTCATGTCTAGCAACAGCGGTTTTTGATGAATTGGATAGACCAGTAAACAATGGCATTTGCAGACCAATTCCAACTGAATACTGTGTGCCAAAATCATTGTGTTGAATTCCGTATTCATCGGCTGCAGTGAATGTGCTAAGTGAAGCTGTTAGTCCTACTTTTGGCAAGTAACTATTTTTCTCTGTTTTATAAACAACGTTTTTTATTTCAACGCCTATATTGCTGAGATCCATCTCAATTCTATCCTGTAGTCCCGTTTTTACAGAATTCTCAAGATCTATTGATGCAAGCTCAGGTTCTTTAATTTCGCCTTCAACCACTAATTCTTCGGAATTATTCCAACCAATGAAATTCTTGAATGACTGCAGTAGAAGAGAATAGTTGTTTTCAGCCTGAATTATTTCGGGCTTAAGTTTCTCAACTTCCAATCCGGCTCTCAATACATCATACTCAGAAGCAAGCCCTTCTGAAAACAGATTATTTGTAAGTTCAAGATAGCTGGTAGCCAAATTAAGAGCATCTTTTTGAATTTCCACGACTTTCTTTAACAAGAGTAATTGGTAAAACTGCTCTTTTGTCTGCAGTACGATTTCCTGTTCTTTGAGAAAGTACTGTTTCTGCTGAAGTGTTTTCACTTTTTTTGCAACTTTTAGTCCGTTGGTTAATTCTGCCATGAAAATTACTTGTTCCAGTTTTATCTGCCCATTTATCGCCCCTTCTTCTTTAGTCTTGGCGGGAATCATTCCACCCAACACATTGTCCATATAGCCGGAAGCAAGCATGTCGTTATTGATAAACAGGGTATCGTTTCCTGTGGGATCAACTCCAAATTCATCGTCGGTATATATCAGGTCAGATAATTTTTTCATCTCCGGAACTGATGAATCAGGCAAATGTGTTTTTGTCAGAGAATATCCGGCGGATAAACTGATTTGTGGAAGTAAATAGCCTCTGACATTGTTGTACTCGTAATTTAAAATTTCGACATCCTGTTCTGCCTGTTGAAGATCCTTATTATTTTTTCTCGCCATTTCTATGCTTTCTTCAATTGTAAGTGAACTCAATTGAATAGAAACTGATAAGGTTGCAACCCAAAGTATTATTTTAACTAAATGCAATTTTACATTTTTCATTTTTACCTCTTTCGTTAACGTTTAACTATTCCCCAAAGAATCAGTTCAACCAGATGTTTATCATCTTCTATTATTCTTTGGATTGTTTCGGGGTTTAAATCGATTACAATGTTTTCATCAATCAACATAAACCATCGGGTCAAAGCATCAATGGAATTGTTGATATCGATGTCGTCTCTGAATAATCCCTGTTCTTTTCCTGCTATCATCAGATTACGCAGAGTGCATTTGTACTCCTCAATTCCATTCTTAATGAAATCCTTGATTCTTTTCAAGAAAATACTGCTGTTGTTCAATGCTTGTAAAAATAGTGGAGCTTTTTGATTTAAAATTTCTACGACATGTCCCATTAGTAACCTGATTTTACCGATAATCTCTGTTTCGTTTTCAATTAGCTGTTCTAAATGGTGCATAGCATCTTTCAGTTGGGCATTCATTAATTCAATGTAGATATCTTCTTTTGATTCGAAGTAATAGTAGATTGAACCTTTTCCGACTCCGGCTTTAGCGGCGATGTCATTCATAGAGGTTTTTTCGTATCCGAAATGATTAAATATTTCAAGTGCAGCAGATAGGATTGCGGCTTTTTTCTCAAGAGTTTCTTCTGCCATTATTCCCTCCTTCCAGAATTATATTTGACCAAAATTCAAATATGGTCAAATGGGTCAAGTTTTTTTTATAGATGTCATAACATCTTATACACGAAAGAATTAAGTATCAGAGAGGGAATTAGGGAAAAATTAAATTATTACTTATTAGGATAGTGTGATGATATTGAGATGATTGAGGTAGTAATAAAAAAAGGCATCTTGCGATGCCGTATTATGGTGGCAGGACCCAGACTTGAACTGGGGACACAAGGCTTTTCAGGCCTCTGCTCTACCGACTGAGCTATCCCGCCTTTTTTCTAAAATTTAAATGCACTAACTTTTTTCGAGGTTTCTGTGTCAAGAGAAAATTTAATTTGTTTGTCTGATTATTTAGTAAAATGTCACCAATTATCTATGCGGAAAGCTGTTTTGATTCGTTTTCTTCTATATATTGATTAGTATAGAGTTTGTGATAGTGCCCACCTTTTACTATCAGTTCGTGATGATTACCTGATTCAATGATTTTGCCATTTTCCAGAACGATTATCACATCTGCAGATCTAATCGTGGATAATCTATGGGCAACGATAAAACTTGTTCTACCTAATAAAAGATTATCAAGAGCTTCCTGAATCAATAACTCTGTTTCTGTGTCTACTGATGAAGTTGCTTCATCCAAAATTAATATGGAAGGATTAGCTAAAACTGCTCTGGCAAAAGTGATTAACTGTTTTTGTCCGGTAGATAGTGAATTACCACCTTCTTCTACCTCAGTTTCATATCCCTTGGGGAGCAGCTTTATAAACTTATCAGCATTAACCAATTTCGCTGCTGAATAAATTTCGTTATTTGTAGCATTAAGTTTACCATAGCGGATGTTTTCCATAACTGTTCCGCTGAATAAATGAGGTGTCTGAAGCACAACTCCTATGTTAGATTGGATAAATTCTAGTGGAAGATTTTTGTAATCTTTTCCATCAATAAGAATCTTTCCCTCAACAGGTTCGTAGAATCTACATATCAGATTGACAATAGTACTTTTTCCAGAACCGGTTTCTCCAACCAAAGCAATCGATTGACCTGCCGAGACCTTAAAATTGAAGTTATGTAATACAGTTTCACCAGTGTTATATCTGAAGGTAACATTATCAAATTCTACATCACCTTTCATTGCCTGATTCTTCCTATAGAAAAATTTACTTGGATTTCTAACATATTCAGACTTAATTATCTCGTCATCTTTTACTTCTATTTCTGTTTCCAGCAAAGAAAAAATTCTTTCTGCTGAAGCTTGAGCACTTTGAAGTTCGGCAAAGTTTCTTGCCAATTCCTGAACCGGCTCAAAGAAAGTCATGACATATGAGATGAAAGCAACCAAAGTTCCATAGGTAATCTTCCCTGCGATAACTCCGTTTCCTCCCAGCCAGATTGCTATTCCAGAACCTATAGTTCCAAGAATTAGAACTGATGGTAGGTATAATGCACTCTGAACAGATGCTTTCATCGAATATGTTTTCATTTTATCTGTAAGTTCTATGAATTCTTCCAGATTATGCTCTTCACGAACCAAAGTTTTACTGGTTTTAGCTCCAGTTATACCTTCATTAAAGGCACTTGTTATCAAAGAATTAATTCTTCTGGATTTTCTGTAACTATTAAGGATGAGTTTTTGAAATTTCAAGCTAATCAAGACCAATGGCGGAACAACTGTCAAAACAGCTAAAGCCAATTTCCAATTCATGATCAACAGAATTATTGATATCACAACCATTAAGGCTATTCCCCAGACGAAATTCACTAGTCCCCAGGCAATAGTATCGCCTATACGACTGCAATCTGAGGAGACTCTTGCCATTATCCAACCAATCGGAGTTTTATCAAAATATGAGAGCGATAAATTCTGAAGCTTATCGAAAGAAGCTTTTCGAATATCATATACTATTCCCATGTCAATTTTTCCTGCCAAAGCAACAAGAAACCATACATTAACAGCTTGGAAGATTACAAAAAGTGCATATTTAACTGCAAACGATTTTAATCCGTTCAGGTTGCCGGGAACAATGTAGTTATCTATTGCATCTTTGGTAAGAATAGGAAAAACGGCATCAATTCCAGCTATAAAAATCATAACAATTGCCAATATTATCATATGTTTTTTATAAATTGCAGCAAAAGACAAAACCTTTTTCCAGAGTTTGATGTCGAGTTTGCCGCTGTATTCATGTTCCTTTATAATTGAATCATCCATGACAATGACCTCCCTTTGTAATTACCAATAAGTATTATTAATTTTATCTTTCTGTGTATTTGATTCTGTTTGTTTTGAATTGTTTTGATTCTTCAAGATTTTCAATAATATCAAAATCCATTTCATGTTTTATATCCTCCTCAAGCGAAGATTGTATAGACCATATCCGCCTGTATAAGCCGACCTCATTAATCAGTTCTTTATGTTTGCCTTGTTGAGTTATTCTGCCGTTTTCTAAAACAAGAATTTTGTCAGCATGAGCAACAGAGTTGATTCTATGAGAAACTATTATCGTGGTGTGTTTCCCTTTTATTTTGAGTAATGAATTGCGTATTCTGGCATCTGTTTCAGCATCAACTGCACTGAGAGAATCATCAAAGATGAGTATCGGCGGTTTTTTTAGAATTGTTCTGCCTATTGCAATTCTCTGCTTCTGTCCTCCTGATAAAGTAACTCCTTTCTCACCAACTCTTGTTTCATAACCACTCTCGAATTTTTTGATAAATTCATCAGCGGAAGCGAATTGTGCAGAAGAATAAATTTCATCTTCGAGAGCGTTCTTCTTCCCCATCAAAAAATTCTGCATAATTGTTCTTGAAAAAAGAAAAGGTTCTTGCGAAACAATTCCTACATTTCTCCGCATTGTTTTTCGTCCTATGCAATTTAATTCTTTTCCGTCTATTTTAATAGAACCGGATGAATAATCATAGAGTCTCGGAATCAGATTGACCAAAGAAGATTTCCCTGAACCGGTTGGACCTATAATTGCAAGAGTTTCTCCTGCTTTTATATCAAAGCTTATACTTTTTAAAACTGGGCCATTCCCATAAGAAAAAGTTACATTCTCAAATTTGATATCACCTCTGATTTCAGAAGTTTTATCAAATTCTTCATCATACTTTTCTATTTCTACATTGAGAATTTCTAGTATTCTTTGTAGCGAAACAGTTGTTTTTCCCATATCGGTTAATACTTTGCCCAACTGTCTTACCGGCCAAAGCAACATTCTTTCATACGTAAGGAAAACTACAAGAGTTCCAATAGTAATTATTCCATGAACAGCTTTGAACGAACCAATTACCAAAATTGCTGCCATTTGTAACATACAAAGAAAGTCTGAAAAAGACCAATAAGTTGCAAGTAATTGAATTAATCTGTATGTTTTGTCTGCGTACTTTCTATTCTTTTTGTCAAATTTATCGCTCTCATAATTTTGATTATTGAAAGCTCTTACTACTCTTATGCCAGAGAGATTTTCCTGTAAAACAGTGGTTAACTCACCTTCGGTTTCATCTGAAATCTGAAAGGCTTTTCTGATTTTTATGAAGAATAATAAAGAGAAAGCGAAAATTAGGGGAATTATACTCATTGAAATAATCGTCATGTCCTTGTTTAAGGTAAGCATGATGGGAATAACTAATCCTAACATCAACAAAGCTCTGCCTACTTCAATTAACTGTAATCCGAAAAAAGCTCTGATTGTCTCAACGTCTGAAGTACATCTCTGAATGACATCACCTGTTTCAATTTGAGTATGATAAGAAAATGGCAGTTTCTGAAGATGTGAATAAAGTTTTTCCCTAATATTTTTAGCCAGATTTTCAGAGGCAAGAGCCGACCATTTTCCATTGAGAAAAATAAATAGACCTTGAAAAATAGTAATGAGCGTCAAAGTAATTCCGATTAACCACAAATTAATGGCAAGATTATCAGAATCAAATTTAGCTATCAGCAGTTGAGTTACGAAATCAGAACTCCCTTTGTTTTTCCCAATTATCACATCTATGGTATATCTGATAATGAGAGGAGTGATAAAGGAAAACATTGTTGCTAAGGCAATTGCTATGATTGCTCCAAGATAGTGTATCCTTTTCCCTTTCATCAAAGTATTTATCAATGTGATTTTTATTAACATTTATCCTCCAAAAAAAAAACCGCGAATAGTCCGCGGCAAAAAAAACGCGGACATTTGTTTGTGTCCGCGTTAGGCTATTGTTCTTTTATTAATTACGTTTTAATCTACAGTGGCGGACACATCCTTTTGCTAAACACAAATATCTAATTGCAAAATATCGATTTCTGCTGATTCTATGCCAGTTTTGTGTAAACATGATGCCTCCTTTTCTTTATTTCAGGTAAAGTTTTTTTTGTAGATTTCATTGTCAATTATATTTTCAAATTGGAATAGAGTTGACCCATATTATCTGATTTAAAAATAGGTTGAGAATATTAATAAATTATTGAGTTGAAATTATTTGCCAAGATGACGTTATTTGAATCAAAGATAAAGTTTTATTTATAAAATATTGCAGGTTTCTAAGACAAATCAAGTCTGATAAAAATGAGGTACAACATAATGAGAGAGGAGAAAAGAAGAACAATCATTTCGTTAATAAGCTCATTGCTTATTCATTTGATAATCATTGTTTTACTCCTCTTTAATCAGAAAAAAAATCCTGAACAATTAGAAGAAATTGATAACAGAATTGTTTTCGAAATTGTCGAGAGTTCTTCCGAAGAATCAGAAAAACCGGATAAAGAGACTAATCTAGTGTCAGACAAAGACCAAAAGAGTCTAGATGCTATAAATAATGATACAAGAATTGCCGGAACTCAGGGAGAAGAGAAAATTGAGGACATGAATTCTCTGCCGCCAATAAATATTGATAAATCAGCAATTGAAGATTTTTTTGAAAAAGAGCAAACTCAATCTCAGGAAAAACCTGACAGACTTTATGATTACAAGCCGGAAAGAAAGGATTTTTTTACAGTGTTGGAGCACAACCGGAAAAAAAAGCAATTATCACTTGATTATGATAAAGTTTTTGATTCAGTTATTAAATCAGACGGTATTGTTCTTAACACTTATAAATGGGAGTTTGCTCCATATCTGCTAGCGATGAAAAAGAAGATACAGCAACATATCAAACCGCCATATGCGTTCACTCATTTGGGAGCGATCAGCGGTGATGTTCTGGTTAGATTTATTGTGATGCCTGATGGTGAAATCAGCAAGATTGATGTTATACACCAGGATACTCACAGTTCTTTAGTATCGACAAGTGTGAATGCAGTAAAATATTCTTCCAAACTTCAGCCACTTCCTGGAAATTTTCCAGAGAAGTATCTGGAAGTAACTGCACTTTTTTCGTACATTATTAACAAATCAAAATAAGGAAAGACTATGATTCTACAAATTTGGACGTTATTGGAAAAGGGCGGAATTCTGATGATTCCGTTATTTTTGTGTAGTGTTGCAGCACTATCTATTATCATTGAGAAAATTGTTTCTTTGAGAAAAGCAAAAATTCTATTGCCGGAAATTATCAGTATAATAGAGAATATGTCATCCGAAAAGGATATCCCAATTGCTTTGTCAGTTTGCGATAAACAGAAGGGAATTCTATCTAATTTGATCAGGCAGGTTTTACTCCACAAGGGTTCTGATTATATTCAGATGAGAGAGGAACTCTCAGACAGAGGTCGGCAGGAAATCAGAACTCTGGAAAAAGGGTTGGATATATTAGAAACAATTGCCACCATCACTCCAATACTTGGATTATTGGGAACAGTTTTAGGGATGATAAAAGTTTTCAATGTTATCTCTGCAAAGGGGATAGGTGATCCGGCTTTACTGTCCGGTGGAATTTCAGAAGCACTGATAACAACGGCAGTTGGATTATCTATTGGCATACCTACCCTGATTTTCTTCAATTATTTTACCAGAAAAACTGAAAACATAATTCTGGATATCGAAAAAATATCAAACGATCTCATGAGAAAAATTTTATCATATAGACAATCTGACTCAGCTAACCAATAATCTGAAGAGGAGGAGAAAAAGTGAAACTACTTACTTCCAGACGCAGAAAAGTAATAATTAGCATAACATCATTGATAGATGTGGTTCTTCTTCTTCTGATTTTTTTCATGCTTACAAGCAATTTCGTAGATCAATCAGGAATAAAATTGGATTTACCGGAAAGTAGTTCTACAGAAACCATGAATTCCGATGAGATAACAATACAGATATCATCAGACGGGATTCTATTTTTAAATGGCGAAGAAATCAATGAGAATGAGGTAGAACAAAAACTAAAATCTTTTACAGAGAAATCGAATACAGTGGTACTAAAAGCAGATAAAACAGTCCACCACGGACAAGTAGTAAAAGTAATGGATATAATTAAGAAATCAGGATTGCAAAAAATTGTAATCGCTTCTCAGAAAGACAATTGAAAAAAATCACGAGAGAAATCAGTTGCTTAGTTTGTTTAAACTTTCTTTCAGATGCTTTAAGACAATGGTCTCACGATGCAACCATTTAGAAAGGTTTTCGGGGCAGGCTTGCATTAAAAGTTCATTGTTTTGAAGGGCTTGTTCAACACTTATCCAGATAGGCGTGAATCCCAGTTCTTGTTCATAATGCTCTAATTGTTGTTCGGTGTAAAACTTTGACAAAACCACCTGATAATAATAAGAGATTGATTCAAATACGCT
>JAQVBK010000270.1 GCA_028690365.1 Candidatus Cloacimonadota bacterium | reverse complement strand
CGCGGAGATCAAATGTTCCGATACAATTACCAACGGCCAATGCAGATTCATTTACTCTCTGAAGCATTAAGATTTCTTGTATTTCATTAATCTCAAGCGCGCACTTTGCGTTTCCAACAACGAATGAAATCGCCTGCCTTCTTCTGCCCCGACTATTTTTTAATTTCTTGCCTATATCTTCATTGTCAGTCCTTTTAGGTATATTCTTTAGGCAAAAAATCGATTCCACATCTAAGATTTGAATTATTCTTTTCCCATTATCTTTCTTAAAAACACCTCTAATTACGGAGTCAGAGTTACTATCTTGGGAAAAATTACTTTGCTCATCTTCATTTGCACTAAAAACTTCGCCTGTCTTGTCGAATAAAAGACCTATTAAGTTACCATGCAGATATATTATAGCGATTTTTTGTTCTCTGATATTAGGGTCATCCTTAAGATTGAGAACCTTCTTAAGATCTATTACCGGAATAACCATACCCCTTAGATTAATCAATCCCTTTAGATATGTTGGAGACAGAGGCATTGTGGAATAGTCCTCAGGAGTATTAATTACCTCTTGGACAAAAGATACCGACAGGGCAAATTCACTATGATTTAGTAAAAACGAACAATAGATCGCCTTTTCGACAAGTTTGCTATTATTTTCTTTCATGGTCATCTCCCTTGCCCATTAATCTTGGAATAGCTTCAATTTTAAAGTCACCTGTTGATGAATCGATCATAATCTTACGACCTTGATTCCCACCCTGCTCAATAAATACAATCTTCATCTTTCGCTTTTTTAACTCTCTCTCGGCGACCTGAAGATTTTGTCCTCCAATGAGCTTTGAGCCATCTTTTTCATTGGGATTTGTCATATTGCCCCCACCAACAAAAACCACGTCAATTTCATTAATATCTTTCTCTTCAATCTTCATTAAAGCGTAAAGAGACGAAATTGCTTGATCTACATATCTGCCGCTGATTGAAAAGGATTTCTCTGGATTCTCAGGTAACAAACAGTGGGCCAGTCCATACATTTTTTTTGTTTTCCATAAGAATCCGATTCCTACGCATGAGCCAAGAATTGCTTTTAGAATTTCTCCGTTTTTAGCAATTTTAATCTCGCCTATGTGTACGTTCAGTATCTTTCTTTCACTATTCATTAGTTGATTTCTTTTTATATATTAAATTTTCAACTTTCATCAATCCATCATCTATTCCAGACAAAGTCTCTGATTCTCCAATAATTAAAGTACCATCTTTCGAAATAATAGGAGTTAGTAAATTTAAAACTTTTTTCTGGTCTTCAGAGGTAAAGTAAATAAAAACGTTTCGGATTAGAATTAGATCAAATTCTTTTTTATCAGCTAACTTATTAAATAAGTTGTGCTGGAAAAACTTTACTCTCCCTTTCACATCTGAGTGGACACTAAATGATTCATCTGCATTCTTTTGCATAAATCGATTAAACACGAGTGGCTGCGAATTTTTAAAATTCTCTATTGATCGCCCTTGATATCTACCGTGTTCACAAATGTCCAATACTCTCTGAGAGATATCGCTAGCGCTTATTTGAAAATCAAAATTGGGATATTTCATCTTGAATTGCTGCAACAATATACCCAGAGAATAAGCTTCCTCTCCAGTTGAAGAGGCTGCTGACCATGCCCTAAAAACTTTTCCTGGATTGGCTTCGATCCAACTTGGCAAAAATTGATCTTCAAGATAACTCCATATCCGAGGTGTTCTGAAAAAATATGTTTCATTTGTAGTAATCAGATCGATAAAAGGTTTTTTCTCGTCTGTATTACCACAAACATAATCGTGATATTCCTCATAAGTCTTTGAGGCCAGCAATTGCACTCTTTTTCTTAGACGGCCCTGAACCATGCTTTTTCTGTTTTTAGCAATCGTGATGCCTGTTAATCTATGAATAAGAGAAATAAAATTCTCAAAACATTGATCCTCTAGCGTCTCTAAGTCATTCGTATTTAGCATCACTATTATCTCGCAAATTTAATTACAGCTTCACGCAATTGCTCAGCTCCTTTGGATAAATCATTAGTCGCTGAGGCAATCGAATCGGATGCCGTTGCAGATCTTTCTGTCGCATCAGCAACTTCTTGAATGGCACTAGCCACATCGCGAGATGCTGTCTGTTGTTCTTGAGCTGCCGTGGAAATTTCCGAAATTGCTTGGGTTGTTTTTGAAACGCCATCAACGATCTTTTTGAAAGCACTAGCTGCTTCTTTTGAAATTTCACTTCCTTGATTAACCCTTTTCATTGATTCATTAATCAACTTACTGATATCTTTTGTCGATTGAGATGATCTTTCTGCTAATTTTCTAACTTCATCTGCCACAACAGAAAAACCTAATCCATGCTCACCTGCACGGGCTGCTTCAATGGCGGCATTAAAAGCTAGTAGATTTGTTTGACTTGTAATTTCGCTAATAACTTTTACAATCTCACCAATTTCTTCTGATGATTTGTTAATCATCTCCATCGCCTCAATTGACTTCGTGATGGCCTGAACCCCTGTATCAGCTTCCACTTGCGTTGCTTTAGCAATGTGATCAGCAGATTTAGCATTTTGAGCAATAGAATCAATGGATGCACTCAGTTCCTCGACAGAGGCATTCATTTCCTCTGTCGTTGCACCAAGAGATTGTGCACCCGATGCGACCTTAGTTGATTGCTCTGATATTTCTTTTGATTTTGAAGTAAATGATTCGACTACTTTTACAACTTCTTCTTCAAATGCTTTTTTATAATTTACTTGTTCAGTTACATTAGTAGCAATTTTAACAATTTTTATGACTCTTCCGACTTCATCAAATACTGGAGAATAGGTGGCCTGAAGGAATACTTCTTTTCCTGATTTTGTTTTTCTTTTAAATATACCTGATTTTGCTTTACCTGACTTTAGATCTAGCCAGAATTGAGCATATTCAGCTCCGGCAACATAGCTTGCATCACAAAGAAGACGATGATGTTTTCCTTTAACCTCATCTAAAGAGTATTCCATAACGTTCTGAAAATTATTATTGAAACTTAAGGCATTCCCTTCGGGATCAAACTCAATATATGCAAATGAAGCATCAATAGCGCTAATAATACCCTTCATGTTTTGTCGCTCTATTTCTGTTTCTGTAATATCATATCTTACGCCTATATATTTTTTGGGCTTCCCATTATCCCCTAGAACTGGCGCAATAACAGCATCGACATAATAAGGTGTACCATCCTTAGCACGGTTCTTAACCATTCCTCTAAAAATTTTCCCACGACCAATTGTTGCCCACATTTCTTTGAAAACTTCTTTAGGCATATCTGGGTGTCTGGTAATGTTATGACCTTTACCAATTAGTTCTTCTCTCTCGTACTTCGATACTTCAATATACTTATCGTTTATCGTTAGGATTTCTCCTTTTAAGTTAGCTTCTGAAACGATACTCGTTAGATTAATAATATCCTGTAAAACTCTTAGTTCGGTTTTTGATTGAGTGACATCTGTACCAATCTTAACGATCTTTTTTACATTTCCCGAATTATCTATAATCGGCGAATACGACCCTATAATCCAAATTTCTTTCCCGCCTTTACCTAATCGTTTGAATTCTCCACTTACAGATTCACCAGCAGCAAGAGAGATCCACATCTTTTTGTATTCTTCGGTTTCTACATACGCTGCTTCACAAAATAATTTATGCTTTTGTCCGATAACTTCATCACCTGAATAGCCAAATGTTTTCAAAAAATTTTGACTTGCATTTAAAATAGTTCCATCCAACGAAAATTCAATTCGAGCTTGCGACTTATCAATTGCTTCCAAAATCAAATTCGCATCATATTCTTGTGTTGCCTCTTCTACCGCTGAAATATGATTTATTTTTTTACCGTCTTGCATACTGCCTCCACAGATTCATAATCTTTTCAATTTGCATTATTTCCACTCATTTATCGGAAAATAAAACTCAAACTTGAACTATATGTCCATGATGGAGAACTTTACGACATCTAACCATTTAAAATTCCACCTCGTAGAATTATAAGACAGGGAGTTTTTATGGACTTAGGTATAATAGTCGCTCAAAACATTCGGGCATTAAGGCTGGAAAGAGGTCTTTCGCAGAAAGACTTAGCAGATAAAACAAATTTAACAGTCAGGTATATCTCTAGACTCGAAAATACCAGTCCAAATATAACCCTAGAAGTAATTGAAAGGCTTGCTAAAGGTCTGGAAATCACTCCAGCGGAAATTGTAT
>JAQVBK010000028.1 GCA_028690365.1 Candidatus Cloacimonadota bacterium | reverse complement strand
AGCATTGTTTTATTGCTATGTACTATCTGAAATCTTTGAGAATTATGAAGGAATAGATCAATTAATTAATATTGAAGACTGGTCTGTTTCTTTGACCGGCGGAAATGGTTATCGGCTTCCCACTGAAGTGGAATGGGAATGTATAGCAAGCAATGGGAATGAATTGCTATATCCTTGGGGTAATGAAACTCCAGATCTGTTGAAAGCAAATTTCGATTCAACAGGGTTAGATTCTACCAATATTGTGGGTTCATATTCGGACGGTAAAACTGAATCCGGACTGACAGATTTTTCAGGGAATGTTGCCGAATGGGTAATTGATTGCTACTTTGATACTACTTCTCCTGATAATATTAATCCCTTAAGATTGGACAAGGGGAGAGATAAGGTAACAAAAGGTGGCAGTTGGATGAGCAATGCAGAAGAGATAAAGATCTATTCAAGAGACAGAGCTAATCCTGCAGACACTCACTATAATATAGGGTTTAGAATTATCAGGATTAAAAAAATTAAGTAATAGGGGAGATGTAATGATTAAATTTCCAAATATTCCTCCGCACATTTTGAAAATAGGCAGCTTTGAAATCAGATGGTATGGTATATTGTATGCGGTTAGTTTCATAATAGGTTATTTATTTATGAGGAGATCTTTCCATTTGAGAAATGTAAATCTAACAAAAGAACAATTTGAAGATTTTATTTTTAAAATCATGTTGGGTGTAATTATTGGCGGAAGACTTGGATCAGTAATATTTTACAATTTTGAATACTATATGTATCGTCCCTGGGAGGTTTTCGCTTTCTGGCACGGAGGAATGTCTTTTCATGGAGGCGCACTGGGTGTGATATTATTCGGATATCTGTTTACCAGAAAAAATAAGATATCATTTTATGATGCAGCAGATGTAACTATGCCTTATGTTGCTATTGGTTTGGGTTTGGGCAGATTAGGAAATTTTATCAACGGTGAATTATACGGACGTGTAACCAATGTCCCCTGGGCAATGATTTTTCCACAAAGTGATGGTCTTCCCAGGCATCCTTCTCAACTATACGAACTTTTTTTTGAAGGAATATTACTTTCACTTCTCAGTTTTCTTCTACTTAAAAAGAGCAACAGAAGCGGAATTGTGTTTTGGTTTTTTATAGGTTTTTATGGTGTGGTTAGATTTCTATTGGAGTTCGTGCGAGAACCTGATGAAAATTTGGGGTTTATTTTTTCATTTATGACTATGGGACAGATACTCAGTTCATTTATGGTTATTGCATCTTTAATTGGAATGTTTTTTGTTTTTAGAAAAGGTGAAATAAATGTTACCAAGAAGTAAAAATCTATTGCTTTTAGTCATACTTTTTGCAGTTGGTTGTTCATTTTTTAAAACCAATGCTTCATATGAGGGCAGCAAAAAAAAATTACGTCTGAATCTGAAAAAATGGGAGGAGTTTCGAATTGATGGAATTGTAGAGATTAACGTAAGTAGCTTTCAGATTAGAAAAACTATTGTTGTACGCAAAAATTCTCAGGCTATCAGAGCGGACGTCATTGATTCAGGCTTATTTGGAATGAGACCTTCACCAATAGTATCGATTTACTTTGATTCACTTCTTGTGGTCAAATCTCCTGATTATCCTTTTCTTGAAAATATGGCTGATGAAAGTCTTGGGAAAGGTACCGAGTTATTAAAAATCATGGATTCTCTAAGAGAGAAAGAAGCAGAAATCTTATCGACATATTCAACTATTGTAGACTCAATAAAAGTTGAATTTGACCAGGATTTTGATATCACTAGTATAAATCGTAACAGGCAGATAATTACAATTGAATATGACTTTAAAAAGGAACCCAATAAGATTACTTTTTTCAATAAAAGAAAAGAGAGTGCAAATATTAAAATTGACAGGATAAGCAGAGATAAAATTAAGGTTGACCCTATTAATTGACAGGAGTTCATAAATGATTGAAAGATATACATTAAAAGAAATGGGAAACATATGGGAACTGGAAAATAGATACAAATGTATGCTGCAGGTTGAAATAGCTGCCTGTAAAGCAATGAATGAAATTGGAATAATTCCCGACCAAGATTTAAAAAATATCGTAGAAAAATCAAATTTTAATGTACAGAGAATAAATGAAATAGAACTCACTACAAAACACGATGTAATTGCGTTTCTGACAAATGTTGCGGAGTATGTAGGCGAGTCTTCACGTTGGATACATTATGGTATGACTTCATCAGATGTTCTGGATACAGCTACTTCATTGCAGTTAAAACAAGCAGGTGATCTTATCCTCGCTTCTTTAAATAAATTCACGGTTTCTTTGAAGACACGAGCCCTGGAAACTGAAGATTTTCTTTGTATTGGCCGCTCTCATGGAATTCATGCGGAACCTACAAGTTTCGGCTTAAAATTTGCCCTGTGGTATGATGAAATGAAAAGAAACATATACAGAATGCAAAAAGCAGTAGAAGTTGTGTCTGTTGGTCAAATATCCGGTGCAGTAGGTAATTATGCACATTTGCCACCTCAGGTTGAAGAAATTGCGTGTAAACATATGAGACTTAAACCTGTAAATATTTCTACCCAGGTTGTTCAAAGGGATAGGATTGCCGAGTACTTGTCTACTCTGGCAATAGTTGCTTCAACTATTGAAAAAATTTCAGTTGAGATCAGACATCTTCAAAGAACTGAAGTTCTTGAAGCTGAAGAAAACTTCTCTAAAGGACAAAAAGGATCTTCAGCAATGCCGCACAAAAGAAATCCAATCGTCACTGAACAGATGTGTGGATTGGCTAGACTAATACGATCAAATGCTCATGCTGCTATGGAAAATAATGCTCTCTGGCATGAAAGAGACATAAGCCACTCATCGGTAGAGAGAGTAATCTTGCCTGACAGTAATATCCTCATTCACTATATGCTGGAAAAAATGAATACTTTGATCGAGAATTTGATTCTTTATCCGCAAAACATGAAAAGAAATCTTGAATTAACAAATGGTCTTGTATTCTCTCAGGTACTTCTACTTAAATTGGCATCAAAAGGTGTATCCAGGGAAGATTCCTATCAAATGGTACAAAGAAATGCAATGCAAAGCTGGAAAACAAAAGAAAATTTCAAACTTCTTGTAGAAAACGATTCTGATATCAAAAAAATCTTGTCTAGTAATGATTACGAAGAAGTCTTCTCTTACGATCGTTATCTTAAAAATGTTGATTTTGTTTACAGAAGGGTTGGAATAAAGGGATAAAAATGGATGAAAATCATAATCCGCTACATATTCTGGTAGCTATTCAAAAGACTAAATACAGATACGCTGCAATTCCAATTATTATGATTGTATTTTCTTTTGTTAGTAATCTGGTTGCTCAAAACGAAATCAACAGATATTTGGCTTTTTCAGGTTTACTATTGTATGCAGCAGTCCAGTTTTCGTTTCGTTTCAATAAAATAAGTCCGCTTCCAAACGAAAAAGCTATTTTGTCTCCAGTTAACGGTACTGTAGAGAGTATTAATTCAAGTAAAGATGAAACCCGCATAGTTATAAAAAAATCATGGACTGACCAAATTGATGTAAGATTGCCTGGTAACAATGAAGATTTTACAGTAGGCAGCAATCAGATTAAATCTGTTTCAAGCGAATTCTACGAATGGGAATTGAAGACTTCAAGAGTTTTTATCTATGAAGAAAATAAAAATCTTCCTTATGGAACTCTAATTGGTATTGCTCTCGGAAAAGGTGCTTGCACAATAACTATTTCGAATAAATGTGTAATTGAAATTAAGCAGGGTGACAAGGTAACTTCCGGTTTAACGATTCTGGCTGAATATACAGAATTAGCAAAAGAAACATTGAGGGAAAATGAGAAATAAATTACCAAGACACTCTTTCAAAGAAAGCAAATTTCGATATGTGGTTCCCAATTTCTTTACTGCTGCAAGTTTAATCTCTGGTTTGATTGCTTTAGAGTTTATCTCCAGAGGATTGAATGGTGAGAAAAATGGATTTGTTACAGCTGCCTGGCTAATAGTAGTTTCAATGTTTTTCGACGGACTAGACGGGAAGATTGCCAGAATGCTAAATGCAGTTAGCAAGTTCGGTTCAGAGATTGATTCTCTTTCTGATTTTGCCGTATTTGGAATAGTACCCGCCTTCCTTGCTTATAAAAGTGTTCTGTATGAGTTTGGTTATCTGGGAATTGGCGTTTCAATTTTTTACGTTCTTGCCGGAGTTTTCAGGCTGGCAAGATTCAACACAAAGATTGGAGATAAAAAGAAGAAAAACTTTTTTGAAGGATTACCTATACCTGCTGCTGCTGCCGCAGTTTCTGCCACAGTAATTTTTAATTTTCACAATTGGGGGGAAATTCACAAAAAAAATACTTTTCTCGTAATTGTTCTTATTTCGGCAGTGTTAATGGTGAGTAAAATTGAGTATCTTGCTATTAACAAGGTAATTAAGCCTACCCGGAAAACTGTTTTTGCCACAATTATATTTCTGGCGATTAGTAGTATTATCGTTTATTTTCTTACTTATAAATTGTTGCTGATCTGGATTCCGGTTTATCTTGGATGGGGAATAATCAGGCATATAATTATAACTCTGGGAAGACATGAAGAAATAACCCGTATTGAAGAAGATGATGATGAAGAATAAAAAATAGAGGTGTATCATGTTTAAAGCAAGAATTTTTGTGAACCTTAAAGAGAGCGTTCTCGATCCAAAAGGTAAAGCCGTTGAACTTACTCTGCATAATTTGGGCTACAAGACTATCAACGATGTCAGAATTAGCAAATACATAGAACTCACTGTAAATGAAACAGATAAACAGAGCGCAGAGAAATCAGTTAATGATATTTGTGACAAAGTATTGGCTAACCCTAATGTAGAATCATTCAAATTTACTTTAGAGAGTATCCATGAATAAGATAAGATTTAATGTAGTAACATTTCCGGGATCTAACTGCGACCATGATGGATTTCATATAGCCAGAACCAGAGGTCACGAAGCTGATTTCGTATGGCACAAAGATACCTCCCTTAAAAACCCTGATGTAGTAATTCTACCCGGTGGTTTCTCCTATGGAGATTATTTAAGAGCAGGAGCTCTGGCAAAACTTTCTCCCATAATCAAAGAGGTTATAAAATTTGCAGAAAAGGGTGGATTGGTAATCGGAATTTGTAATGGTTTTCAAATTTTGACCGAGTCAGGACTTTTACCCGGAGCACTAATGATGAATGAAAACCTAAAATTCATCTGTCAGCATCAATATATTCATACTGAAACAAACAGAACTCCTTTCACTACCAATATTCCCGTTGGAACAGTTCTGGATATACCGATAGCTCACAAAGAGGGCAATTATTATATAGATGATGATGGATTGAAAAGACTTCAGGATAACGATCAGATAGTATTCAGATACTGTAATGAAGATGGCAAAATCGACAGAGAGTTTAATCCGAATGGAGCTGTTTACAATATTGCCGGTATTTGCAATATAAAGGGAAATGTACTTGGAATGATGCCGCATCCAGAGAGATCGGCAGAAGACGTTGTCATAAGTTCTGATGGGAGCAAAATTTTTGAATCTATTGAATTATATTTGAACCAGCTTTAAGAATCAATATGAGTTATAATGACTCTTTTTAACTGTTATTTCAATTATCTGCGGAATCTTTTCTTTCCGCAGATTTGTTTTGTTTGCAATTCAAGAATGAAATCAAATCAACCACTTTGTCCAATTTGTGCCGAAAAACTTAAAGAACATCACCATATTGAATTCTCTGATGAACAAAAAAAAGAATTCTATTTTACAGAAGCATATGCCGGTTACGAATATAACAAAATAATTAGAAACCTTATTCATGAATTTAAATATAAGGAAATGACTTTAGTTGGGAATTATCTGATGAATATGCTTTTTTCTAAACTACCTGAAAATTTTTTAGAAGATATTGACTACATAGTACCAATTCCCCTGCACAAAGTAAAAAAAAGAGCAAGAGGATTCAACCAATCAGAGATTCTGTCAAATTCACTGTCCGAACTCTCTCATATCCCAACTCTAAATATTATAAACAGAGCAGTTTATACCAAAACACAAACTAAACTTAGTAAGAATGAGAGGAAAAGTAACGTAAAAAATGTTTTTGTTTTGAACAAGAATTTCGATATTAGTAAAAAAGGCTTTGTAATTGTTGACGATGTTTTTACTACCGGCTCAACTGCTAATGAAGCAGCAAAAGTTCTAAAAGATCATAATGCTGAAATCGTTAAAGTACTGGTTTTAGCAACAGCTAAACATCAATAGGAGCAAAAAATGCGATCTACTTTTTTTGTTATAGTAATTATGATTCTTTTTCTATCATGTGAGAAAGATCCCAGTAAACCTGAAATTGTACAAAATGTTACCTCAATATCATTTGCCAACATCTTAGAACATCATAAAGAGCCAAGTGTTGTAAGATATCATTTTTCGCTCAGAGATCAAAACAATCATGCTGTAGCATTGACTCAACAACAAATAAACTCACAAATTTCTGCTACAATTACTGAAGACGATATTCCGATTGATAAAAATGAAACAGACATAATTATTCATAATGCAGATAACTTAGATTTAGAGCTAGTTTTGGTATTGGATTTTACTTACTCAATAACTCAATTTGAAGGTGCTGCCGAGAAAGTTGAAGAAGGAGCTCTTGCTTTGATAAACCAGCTCTCAGATCAACATCAAATTGCTATAGTTGAATTTCATGACAACAATCCTGCTAGCAATTTTTCAGTTTTATTTCCATTATCTTCTGATAAAGTAAATGCTCTAACAACTCTGAATCATTTTTTCTCTGAGGATGTTTACAACGGTTTTTCTGTTTGCTGGGATGCGGTTTATGCCGGACTTGAACAATTTACGACCAACACTGACGAGAATGATACTACAGTAAGGATTCTCATGTTTTTATCAGATGGTTCAGACACTAGCAGTCAGAATACTCCACAAAATATCGTTACATACGCAATTGAGAAGAATGTAAATATCTACAACATAGGATTCGGTAACATTACGTTAGAGAACGAAGCAACTCTGGCAGATATCTCTAACCAAACAGGGGGAATCTACTATTCTTCTCCTGACACTAATACTTTGGAAACTAGTTTTTCCAGATTACTGAATGATTTGGAAGGTAATTATTTAATCAGTTATATTACAGCGAGAGTTAATACTTTCATTTGTACTATTTCACTTGACTATAACGGTATTTCAACATCGAATCCAATTTCTACAGAGATAAATGGAGAAGAAATATTTGGAGATAATAGGAAAGGATTGTTATCTATTCAAGATTTAGTATTTACAGGTTCTGATTTGTCATTTAAGCTTTATGCTGATTTTATACCAAGAGACATAACAGAAATACGCATTTTGGCAGATACAGGATTCAACTCTGTGGTAAACCAAATTGATGCAATTGACGGAGGTCTGATCGAAAACTGGACTATTAACCAAACTGATGACAACAGATACATTATTCTAAACGGAGATATGCTTAAGTTCGGGGATTGTGGTGGATTGCTGGAGTTCAATTTCACCGGAATAAATTCAGCTGGGGTCAATATCCCATTTCTAATAGATAATTCAATTTACCCTACCGGAGTTTTCTTTTATGGTGGAGATAATTCTGAACTTGATTCTCAGGGAAATTGGAGTAAGGAAATCATTGCCGGGTTTACTGTAGGAAATCCAAGTCCTCAGAACAATTCGATCAACGTAGAAATACCTGTTAATTTATCATGGGAGATCTTTAACATACCTTCTGATTCAATTTCCGTTCATTACAATGTTTATTTGGATACAGTTAATCAAGAATCAATGCAACTCTATGCCGAGCAATTAAATTCTTCCAGTTTTACGGTAAATGATCTTTCACATTCGGTCAGGTATTTCTGGAAAATAGTTGCATTTTATGGTTCTCAGGAAATTGAAAGTAATATCTGGGAATTTGTTACAATAGATTCAGAGAAATAAAAAAGGGCAGTTTCCTGCCCTTTCTATTAGTTAATCAGGGATTCAAACGAATTACGTTTATTGCCTGAATTCCTTTGTCTGTATTAAACAAATCAAATTCTACCGCTTCACCTGGTTCAAGTGTTTTCAACTCATTGTTTGATTTTGTCACTATGGATTTCCAATGAACAAAATACTCTTTGGTTTCATCTTCTGTTAAGATAAACCCAAATCCCTTGTTGGCGTTGAACCATTTTACTTTTCCTTTCATGTTCCCTTCTTATTTTTGTTCTTCGATAGCAGCTTGGGCAGCAGCTAAACGAGCGATTGGTACTCTGTAGGGAGAGCAGCTGACATAATTCATGCCGACTCTGTGACAGAATTTTACAGAATTAGGTTCACCGCCATGTTCACCACAAATTCCTACTTTTAATTCAGGTCTGGTTGATCTGCCCCGACTGGTTCCCATTTCAACCAGTTGACCAACTCCTTCCTGATCTAATATCTGGAACGGATCATGAGCGAGGATGTTTTTATCTAGATAAACAGGTAAGAACTTTCCGGCATCATCTCTGGAATAACCAAATGTCATCTGAGTCAGATCATTTGTGCCAAAAGAGAAAAATTCTGCTTTTTGAGCAATTTTATCAGCAGTCAAAGCAGCTCTGGGGATTTCTATCATAGTCCCAACTAAAAATTCTATTCGATCATTCTTTTCAGCGAAAACTTTCTCAGCGACTTCTCTGATAATTTTTTCCTGCATTTCAAACTCAGCTAATGTTCCAATAAGTGGTATCATTATTTCAGGAATAACTTTAATGCCTTTTTTCTTAAGATTCATCGCTGCTTCTATAATTGCTCTGGCCTGCATTTCTGTAATTTCAGGATATGTGTTGCCAAGACGACAACCTCTGTGACCAAGCATAGGATTGAATTCAGCTAGTGAATGGACTTTATCTCTTATTTCCTGAAGACTAATTCCCATTTCATCAGCCATTTCCTGCTGGTTTTTTTCCTCATGTGGAACAAATTCATGCAATGGTGGATCAAGTAACCTGACAGTTACAGGGAGATCATGCATTGCTTCAAAAATACCCTCAAAGTCTTCTCTTTGAATAGGAAGCAGTTTTGCAAGAGCTTTTCTGCGACCTGCTTCATCATCAGCCAAAATCATTTCACGAACTGCTTTTATTCTGTCTCCTTCAAAAAACATGTGTTCAGTTCTACAAAGACCTATTCCGCTTGCGCCAAAAGCTCTGGCTACTTCTGAATCATGAGGAGTATCAGCATTAGTTCTAACTTTCATTTTAGTGTATTTGTCACAGAGAGTCATTAATTTTCCAAAATCTCCGCTTAATTCAGGGTCTATTGTTTCAATTTTGCCTTCGTATACATCTCCGGTTGATCCGTTTAATGAGATCCAGTCACCTTCTTTGAATTCTTTACCGTTTATTGTCATGGTACGTTTTTTGTAGTCGATTTTGAGTAAACCGGCACCGGAAACGCAACATTTTCCCATTCCTCTGGCAACAACAGCTGCATGTGATGTCATTCCACCTCTAGCTGTAAGAATTCCCTGGGCGACATTCATTCCTTTTAAATCTTCAGGGGATGTTTCTATTCTAACCAGAATGACTTTTTCTTTCTTTTCTACCCAGTTTTCAGCTTCATCGGCAAAGAAAACTATTCTTCCGGTTGCAGCTCCTGGTGAGGCTGGTAAACCATTAGTCAATACTTTTGCTGCAGAGATAGCTTTTTTGTCAAAAACCGGATGAAGTAATTCATCAAGTTTATTAGGTTCTACTCTCTGAATGGCAGTTTTCTCATCCAGAATACCTTCATCAAGCATATCCATAGCTATCTTTACCATAGCAGCACCGGTTCTTTTACCGTTTCTGGTTTGCAGTAACCAAAGTTTTCCATCCTGAATAGTAAATTCCAAATCCTGCATATCTTTGTAGTGCAATTCTAGTTTTTTCTGAACATCATGTAATTGCTTATAGGCTACAGGCATACACTCTTCAAGAGAAGGATATTTCTTAGCCCTATCGTCTTCAGTTACATTTGCCAGTTTTGCCCATCTTTGTGAACCGGTTTTTGTGATTTGCTGGGGAGTTCTTATTCCTGCAACAACATCTTCGCCTTGTGCGTTTATAAGGAATTCTCCTATGAATATATTCTCACCAGTAGCGGCATCTCTGGTAAAAGCAACTCCAGTTGCAGAGTTATCTCCCATGTTTCCATATACCATTGCCTGTACGTTTACGGCTGTCCCCCAAGAATGAGGAATATCATTCAGTTTTCTGTATAAGATAGCTCGTTCATTTTCCCAACTGTCAAAGACAGCAGTAATTGCTCCCCAAAGCTGTTCCCATGGATCTGTGGGAAAATCATGTCCGGTTTGTTCTTTAACAGCAGTTTTAAACATTTTCACAAGTTCTTTCAAATCAGATGTTGTTAATTCAACATCGTTCTCAACACCTTTCTTTTCTTTAACTTCATCCATAATTTCTTCAAACGGGTCAACATCTTCTTTGGAAGCCGGTTTCATTCCTAAAACAACATCTCCGTACATCTGAATGAATCTTCTATAAGAGTCCCAGGCAAATCTATCATTTCCTGATTTCTTTGCCAATCCCTCTACTACATCTTCATTTAAACCAAGATTAAGCACCGTATCCATCATTCCTGGCATTGATGCTCTTGCTCCGGATCTAACTGATACCAGTAAAGGGTTTTCTTTGTCTCCGAATTTCATTTCCATGATTTTTTCGATGTGAGCAATTGCTTTAGTGGTTTCTTCGTTGATCAATTGAATGGTTTTTTCTTTACCTAATTGATTGTAAGAAGTACAAACCTCAGTTGTGATAGTAAAACCAGCAGGTACAGGTACGCCAATAAGATTCATCTCGGCGAGATTTGCTCCTTTTCCACCTAATAAATTCTTCATATCAGCTTTACCTTCAGCAAAACCATTACCAAATAAATAGATGTGTTTTTCTTTCATATTTCCTCCTTTTATCATTATAATTAATAATTTGATGATTTTGTAAAACATTATGTAACATTATTATAAATATATTTCTTCAAATAATTTTACTTCTTTTCTGTCAATGATAAATTTATCTTCATTCCTCCATGCATCAGTCAAAATTCTGAAGACTAAGTTACAAAAAAACCTAAGCTGGAATTTTTTCAATATTTAATAATTCTAAACAGTAATGATTATTTTCCTAAAACATTTCCAACTTTTAGCTCAATGATTAAAATGGAACAAAAAAAAGAATAGCTTTTGCTAAAGATGGGGGAGAGATGGATATTTCATTCATATGAAAAGAGCTTCCCGAAATCAGGAAGCTCTTAAAAAACTCACAATCTATTGTAAATCTTTAACAATATTAACTAATTCAGGAAGATCAATTCCCAATTCTTTAAGTCTTTCAATTTTGGGAACACCTTCTTTTGTCCAGCCTCGTCTCTCAAATGCTGCGTCTGTCACCTTGTTATATTGCTCATATCTGTATTTTCTGATGATTGCCATTTTTTCTTCTACAGTTTTACCTTCCGGATCTACACCAATGATTTCTTTGAGCTGTTTATTGTATCTGTCCTCTCTCGAGAAAAACTCTTCTTCGGTAACCGGTCCCACTGCACGATAAGGAGGAATGTCGTTTTCTCGTTGACCATAACCAAGCATGATTGACATTATTTTCTGTAGATTGTGAACTCTGGCTGATTGATCTAGCATCTTTTTTTCATCCAAAGCAATACCAGTCATTCCTTCGAAATATTTCCAGTAATTTTCGACATGTTCAGGAATCTTAGCAGCTATCTGAGGCGGATATTTCTTGTTGTCAGCCGGAGAGACATCATTCCAGACAATCTTACATAATCCCATCAAACCAAACCAGGTTCTGAATAACGGGAAGTAGTACAAAGCTTCAGCTTTATCCTCAAAAGAAGGTATCTGATTGTTAACCATATCCATGAATATCAGCCAGGCTTCATCGTGCTGAGGACCTTTGATTGCCAGTGTATAACCGGCTTGTTGTGCCAGAGACTCTTTACACATATATTGTGAGTATTCAAGACCTTTTGATTGCATACCGATATCTTTGATAAAATCAGCCTTGTCTGGTCTCTCTTTTGACCATTTTTCCTGAAGTTTCCTAACTCCTTGTCCAATTTCAACACCGAAACCTTCTCCGCAAGCCATTTCATGCAGAATCTCCAGTGCTTCAGCAGTAGATCCAAATTTAAGTTCTTTTCCACCGGTGTGATTTTTATCAATAATTCCATTTTCAAAACACTCCATAGCAAATGCAACTACTGTAGCAAAAGAGATAGTATCAATGCCATAAGTATCACAATAGAAATTGTATTCAAGTAGAAATTCCGGATCGAAACAACCCATGTTAGCTGCTCCGGCAGCAGTTTCGTACTCTGGACCATCAACACTGACGGATTGTCCCCGGTAAGGACCTGTCTTAAGTTTAAAATCGTCAGCTACTTTTGCACATGCCATGGAACAACCATGCCAGCACTGATCAGGAGTTCCTTGTGTTAAATACTTCTCTTTGAGTACTTTTGAATCCATCTTAGGTGTATCCACATGCCTTCCAAATTTGTAATTGTGTACTGGAAGTATATCATAAGCATCCATAACCTCGACAATATTGGCAGTTCCCACTTCTCTCATACGACATTGGTTTTTATCCAGAGTTGCCATTTCAGCATTAACTTTCATTCCGTGATTTCTAATCAGATCCGGATTAACAGGATGATTTATGTCGTCAGTAATCTGAATTGCTCCGGTGGGGCAGACGTAAGCGCAGGAAGTACAACTAACACAAAGTGGATCAACTTCACCAAACGGCATAGAAATATGTCGTTTGTATCCTCTTCCGGCAAAATCGATAATTCTTTCCTGAACAAACTCAGCACAAGCTCTCTTACATTTTCCACAAAGAATGCAAGCCTTGGGATTTTCATCTGTTAGTTCGCTTCTAAATTTCTCTTTATCGCTAGCTCCACAAATCTTTGCTATGTCCTGTATAACTTTCACGTTTGGCCATCTGCCCAAATACATTTCTGCTAACAATTTTCTGTGTTTTTTTACTTTTTCTGTAGCAGTATTTACAATAATCTTATTCCTGATAGGATAATTGCAACTTGTTACCATTTTCTTTTTGCCGTTGTCTTCAATTTCCACAGTACATAAACGACAGGATCCATTAGGAGTCAAATCTTTATGGTGACAAAGAGTTGGAACTGAGAAACCAGCCTCATTTATTGCTTTCAAAAGATAAGTGTCTTTTGTTACCGTTATGGTTTTACCATTTATTATTACTTCTATTTTTTCGCCGGAATTCATTATTTCACCTCCACAGCATCAAAATTACAAACATCAAAGCAGATACCGCATTTAATACATTTTTCCTGAGAAATCATGTGAACCTTTTTTGTTTCTCCTGAGATAGCCTTAACAGGACATTTTTGTGCACAAAGTGTACAACCAACACACTTATCTTTATTGATAACGAAAGAAGCCAAATTCTTACAAGTTCCACATGAACATTTTTTATCCAAAATGTGCTCTTCAAATTCGCTTCTGAAATGTTTCAAAGCAGTAAGTACCGGAGCTGAAGCAGTTACTCCGAACTGACAAAGACTGGTTTCCCGCATAGTTTCAGCAATATCCTGCATAGTATCTAAATCTGATATTTTTCCGTTTCCTTCTACAATTCTTTTCATTATTCCGTTTAGCGCAAAGAGCCCTTCTCTGCAAGGTGTACATTTTCCACATGATTCTTCCAACAGGAACTCAATTGAATAACGAAGAGAATCAACCATGCATTTACGATTATCCTTAACAGTGATTGCACTTGAACCAATAAAGCAGCCTTCTTTCTCCAAAGATTCAAAATCATATGGTGAATCCAATAAGCTTCCCGGAATAAAACCTCCTCCGGTTCCACCTATTTGAACTGCCTTAACTGTTCTTTTCTTTTTCGAAAGTCCTTCACTTCCGTTCATGATAATTTCCCTGAGAGTTGTTCCTAACTTAATTTCAATAATACCTTGTCTTTTTATATCTCCTGAAATTAGAAGAGCTTTAGTATTTTTCAGAC
This sequence comes from Candidatus Cloacimonadota bacterium, assembly GCA_028690365.1. Classification (GTDB taxonomy): domain Bacteria; phylum Cloacimonadota; class Cloacimonadia; order Cloacimonadales; family JAQVBK01; genus JAQVBK01. The sequence goes on along the minus strand of JAQVBK010000028.1, from coordinate 6,314 downwards.
AATTACAAGAATCACAACACCCTTTTTTATCAAAAATAAGAGGAATGTTAGCCCATGTTTCAATGTTGTGTACAAGTACAGGGTGTTTATTTATACCAGTTTCAGCAGCATGAATGTATTTAGGTTGAGGTTCACTTACCTTTCCAATTAGTGTCTGCAATAGAGCAGATGATTCTCCGATAACATAACCGCCAGCTCCGCGATGAAGATGAATTTCAAAATCTATACCACTATTCATAATGTTTTTACCAATTAATCCAGCTTTTCTGGCTTTTTCTATTTCCTCATTGAAACGCTCCATCTCTGCAGAATGTTCATGACGGAAACATACATGAGCAGTTTTAGCTTCCAAAGTAATCGCAGCAATAAGCAATCCTTCAATAACCAGAGCCGGAAGTGGTTCAATGATTGAAGAATTACACACTAAATAAGGTATCAACTTTGAATCCGTTGATTTCTCTAAACATAGTTTCCATTTTTCAAATACTGCAAAACCACCACCGCCTCTACCTTTCAGCCCTGATTTCTTTATTTGATCAATGATTTCACCAGGATTTGTTTTTTGAGTTAAGAGCTTACGAACAAATTCATAATCTCTTTCTGATTTGTTTAAAACATAAGCTTTATCAAGTACTATAGTTTTACAAGTATCTGCTTTTTTTTCTGAAGATTGAGTATAATTGCCGCTCAGCAAATCTTCTATCTTGTCAGCTTGGATTCTTCCAATCAACTCATTGTTGAATTTTATTACCGGAGCAATTTCGCAAGCACCTAAACATGAAGCAGCTTCTAAAGTATATTTACCGTCAGAAGTTGTTTCACCAACTGCTATTCCTAATTTCTTCTGTAAAGCTTCTAAAAGAATCCCTGCTCCTTTTGCCTGACAAGCAGAACCGGTGCAAACCTGAATAACGTTTTCACCTTTAGGTTCAAAGCTAAATGATTTGTAAAAAGTAATGATGTGGTAAATTCCAGCTTTAGTTAAACCGGTGAGTTTACTTATCATTTCTACCGCCGAGAATGAGATGAAATTGAATTTTTCCTGTATCTCCAGAAGCATTTCCATAACAAATTCTGGCTCTCTTTTGTATTTTTCAATAATGTTTTCTATTGCTTCGACATCTCTGGGACACTCTTGTCTAATAATTTTGGTTGGAGTAACAAGTTTTGCCACTTTATTCTCTTCAATTCTCCAAGCAGGAGTAATACCCTGTGATTTTATGACAAGAGCTTTGATTTTTTTGTTACGAAATACTGTTCCGATTCCACCTCTGCCAGCTTGTTTAAGCCTGGCAACCCTTCTTCTCCAATCCCAGAATGAGAAATTAAGTACTCCCATTCTACTATGTTCGGCTGCCTGACCTGAGGAAACTACTGCGATATTGCGCATATCTATCTCATTATCTGCATACATTTCAGTTAATTCTTCAGCAATAAGATGAGAGTTGGTCTCTTCAAGAGGAGATCTTTCAATTGAAATAGTATTATTTACCGAGTCAATTAAAACAATAACTTCATCGTTGCTTTTACCTGTTACCAATAAAGCATCAAATCCGGCAAATTTTAGATATGGACCAAAATATCCTCCGACATTGCAATCTATAATGTTGTCGGTTATCGGAGAAACTGCTGTTACAAGTGTTTTGCCTGAACCAGGGAAAGACGTAGTACCACCTAAAGGACCTGAAGAGAAGCAGATAGGATTTTCATTACTGTCCCATTTCGTGTCTTTTGTGATTTCCTGAAAAGTTAACCATAGGTCGAAGCCTTTACCACCAACCCAAAGTTTTTTCATTTCTTCAGTTATAGGATGAATGCTGATTTCGTTATTATCGAGATTAATTCTAAGATACCTGTCAGCATAACCTTTATGAAGTTTTTTTCCTTCAAATTTGAATTGAGTTATCAATTCATGTGCTTCTCTGATCTTCTTAACGTGTTCTGAAATCATGATCTTGACTCCTTTATTTTAATTATCTTCCTTTTATTGCCAAGTTTAAAATTTCAGTCTTAATGTCAAATCAGAAGTTTCTTACAATTGATTTCACATGAAAAATTGACAAGTTGGAAAACATTTGTGGTTTTTTAGGATTTTTTAGCTTTTTTTATGTAATTGAGTTACAAGCATATATTGATTAAAAAAATGAATTGAATGAAATAAAATCCAGAATTTGTTGACAGACAATAAAAACAAAAGCTAGAGCATAAAATATCAAAACCGATACGAAAGAAGCGCTTCATTTCGGAATCAGGAGTTATAATGGAAAACGTTGATTATTCTTATGCAATGAATCGTGCCCTGAATTACATTGAACATAATCTTATGCAGGTACTAGATTTAGAAGAAATTGCCAATAGAGCGAATTATTCTTTGTTTCATTTTCACAGGATTTTTCAGAAAAGTAACGGAATATCATTGAAGTCATATATAAGAAAAAGAAGATTATCCGAAGCTGCAAGAGATGTTCTATTCTCGAAAATACCTCTGAAAAAAATTGCAGGAGATTATTGTTTTGATTCTCAGGAATCATTTACACGGGCATTCAGAAAGGAGTTTAATAAGACTCCGGGAGAAATGCGGAGGAATAGTCTGAGTTTTCATTATTTTGAACCAATAATAATCAGAAAAGACAAAATTTACAACAGAAAAGGAGACATTATGACACCTCAGATTATTGAAATTAAAGACATTAAAGTTGTGGGTATAAAAGACAAATCTACTATCAACCAAAATACTATTCCGCAATTGTGGGATAGGTTTAATCATGCTTATTGTACAATTAAGAACAAAAGCAAAGATGCTCGCTGCCTGGGAATTTGCTTCTACACCGGAATGACTGATTTTAATAATGATACAGAATTCGAATATCTTGCATCAGTTGAAGTTGATAATTTTGACGAAATACCCGAAAAAATGATGAAATATGTTGTTAAAGGTGGTAAATATGCAGTTTTTACACACGTTGGTACTCTTGCTAACTTAAAAAACACTTATTCATTCATCTACAATGAGTGGTTACCCTCTTCCGGCTATGATTTTGCTAAAAGTGATGATTTCGAATTATATGATCACAGATTTAAGTTCGGACAGGAAGACTCAGAATTTGATATATACATACCTATAAAATAATGATGCAAAAGGGTCCCTTAAAGGGGACCTTCTCTTTTTAAAGAAGATATCTCTTAGCATCAGAACAGTTTTCAAGGGTAAAAACTACGATTGAAAGTTGCTCTTTTTCGTAAGCCGCATTAATAGCTAATGTATTTCCAATTTTTTGTTTCCAACTGCCTGTTATCGAAGAAGATTCGTGAATATGACCATGTAAGGTAAGGTAAGGTTGTTTCTCCTCAATAAAGTTTTTGATGGCAATACTCCCTACATGTAGATCAAGTTGAACTCCGTCAACTTTGATGCCATCCAAAGCTGCTCTATCCAGATTTGTCTGATAAGGTGGAGAATGAAAAAGAAACACTGATTTAGAAAGATCATCCTCACCCGTAAGGTCATTAATGATTCTGCTTATCGTTCTGTAAGAAATTTCAGTTTCAGAGATATCCACAGTCCTGTATCCTAAATCAGGAGAGATACAACCCAAATCAGTGTAAGTTGATACATCATAACGTTCCCAGTCCTTTAATTGAAAAGGAGTAGGAGGTACATATGCCAGTCCGAAGATGGAATATTCTTCATATTTGCACTTTCGTTCATTAACGTATTTTAGTAATCCTGCTTTTTCAAGTTCAACAAGTTTTATTTCTTCGATTCGTAAATCATCATTACCCAGAATTGTATAGATTGTGGGATAGTTAACATTCATGCTTAACTTTAACTGCGACAGTTTCTCTTTTAGGTAATTCTCTAAAAAACTGTCATTCTGATTTTTGCCAGAACATAAGTAATTGTGTGGAGTTAAATCTCCTCCCAAGAAAATTATAGAAGGTTTTATTTCAGTGATAGATTTAAAAAGCTTATCGTATCGTTCTGTTTTACCATGAAGATCTGTTGCAAAAATACACTTATTCATAAGAAATCCTTTTTTACTTGTCAGAAAATGCAGATGTTTTTTTTTCACAAGTAATTTTTTTACTGATATTTTTGTAAATAAATTATGATTATAAAAGAAATGTAGACATAAAAACAAAAATCAAAAAAAGGGGATTATATTTAATTGAAGGTGATATTATGCGAATTGATCAATTGTTAGACAAATTGTGCTTGGTTAAATCCCGAAATGTGGCAAAAAAAGCTTGTGAACTCAACTTGGTAAAGATTAATGATAAAACCGCTAAAGCTAGTTCTATGCTACATGATAACGATATTGTTGAGTATCAGATTTATGGTTACAAAACTAAAATAAAAATCAAAAACATTCCAACAGGAAATGTTTCAAAGAAAACTGCTTCCGAATACTACGAAATCATTGAACGTTCAAAAATAGAAAGCGATGATCAATCAGAGGATTTATGAAAAATTTTAAGCCGATTGTCAATGTAAACGGTACTAATTATCTTAGAATACCAATAAAGACGAAAATTATCACAGATAAAGATGATATTATAAATCTTGTAGATACTTATGTGATCCCTAACATTAAAAATGAAGATATAGTCTGCATAAGCGAAAGTCCTTTGGCAATTACTCAAGGTAGAGCAATTCCTGTTGAGGATATCAGAATTGGATTTCTGGCGAGAATACTATGGCGATTTGTAGCAAAAGTTCCCTATGGCATTGGACTTCGCTCACCGGAAAGCATGCAATGTGCCATTGAAGAAACCGGTTCCTTCAGAATAATTTTAGCTGCAGTAATCGGAGGATTTGGAAAACTCCTGAGAAGAAAGGGATGGTTCTACATAATTGCGGGAAAACAAGCTGCTCTTATAGATGCGGCCGATACATCACCGATTCCTCCATATAACAAAACTGTCATAAAAGGACCCAAAAATCCTGAGATAATTGCTCAGAAAATTAAAGACACGCTTGGTATTGATTCTGCAATCATGGACATAAACGATATCGGCGGTAGTTGGATGATTGGTGGAAGCGATGGTGTCGACAAGAAAACAATTGAACAAATAATGAAAGATAATCCGCAGGGACAGGCTGATGAGTTAACACCATTTTGCATAGTGAGGAAATGTAAGTGAGATTGTTCAGCTTAATTATTCTTGGAATTACTTTCTTGTATCTCCAGATAATTTGGTTACCGGAAATTGCATTGATGTCAATAATACCGAATATTATGATTTCTTACTATATTTTTGTTTGCATAAATCTGGATTATAGAAAAGCTCTTACATTAGCTTTTGTCTTTAGTTTGATAACTGATCTATATTATCCGCAGATGCTGGGTATAGGCATGATTAGTTCATTGCTGATTGTTTTTCTAACTGAAAAATATCAGAAGAGTATAAAAAAAGAGAAATTTTTAAGCGTGTTACTGGGAGTTTTCTTTGTTAATCTTATCTATTTCCTGAGTTATTACCTTCTTAAATTTCTTTTCTCTGTACAGGATGAATATTTTCTTCTGAAAATACTTATTTTCTTTTTATACAATACAGCTATTACAATCGTAATTCTTTATGTATTAACTTTTTTGAGCCATTTAAGACTGAGATTAGAAATCTGAGCATGTTAAAAAAAAACAGAGATTTAGTTATTCTACACATTTTGGTTTTCGCAGTTTTTACAATTCTATTGGTTAAATTATATCTGCTTCAAATAAAAGCAGGCGACAGATACGATTTAATAGCAACGAAAAATTTTGTAAGAATTCAAAAAACACTTCCGCTGAGAGGTGAAATCTATGACAGGAATTATCGTTCAATCGTTTTAAATAAAGCTTCTATCGGTCTATACTTGATTCCCGGTAAACTGAAGAATAAAAACGATGTAATACAGATGATTGAAACCGAATTTGGCGTTAATAAAGAATCAATAAATGAACTCTTATATCGCAATAGATTCAATGCATACAGAGAAATACCGATTGTAAATAATGTTGATTATCAAAAATTCGCAGAAATATCTGAGCATCTGGATCTTTATCAGGGAGTTTTTTTTAAAACTGAACATACCAGACAATACATGTATGACAATCACTTTACCGGTTATATAAGAACGATCAATGAAGAAGAATTAATTGAGCTTGAATCGAAGAGTTATACTTCAGATATGAAGATTGGTAAAATGGGGATAGAGAAACAATATGAAGAGATTCTCCAGGGGAAACCAGGATATAGGATTCTGCAGGTAAACGCTACCGGTAAGAGTCTCGAACTATTCAGGCACAATCTTGATAAACCAGCTGAAAACG
>JAQVBK010000027.1 GCA_028690365.1 Candidatus Cloacimonadota bacterium | reverse complement strand
CGATTATCTATCCTTACAGTAAAATTCAGTCTTTGCCAAAATCCTATTTCTGGCATTTTCCAAAACTGCGGTTTTATTCCAGAGAGAAAAACATTGCTCTGCCTCAGCGTAGTACTCAGCATAAGGATTTGTAATTACAGCTTTTAAGAAACAGTTCATTGCAACAATGTGGTCTCCCTTCTCCAAACTATCACCTGCCAGCAAGTAGTAGTAAAGAGATGGTTTGAACCCCAGAGGTTTGATTAACTGTTCAAGTTCATCTTTTAGATAATTTCTCCGAATAGTCTTTTCTGTCAATTTGGCTTTAATATTAATTAATTGATCAGTCAACTGCCTGAGCTTCAAATAATCATCCTTGTTTACAGTAAGAATCAATTGATTAAGAAGATCTTTTGCTTTTTTAAAATTAGACAGACCTAAATGACATTTGATATATAATAAAAATAATAACTCAAACTGGAGATAATTTACTTTTTCAATAATGCTGCCGGCATTATAAAAATCCGAGAATTTAAACAACCCCTTAGCAACATTATACAAAGCTTCATCATGGGAATGGGATGATTTCCAATCAAGATTGGGATATATTACTTTTAGAGAATTAGTCTGGATAATTCGCCTTATCGCCAGTGATTCATATGAAACATCCAAAAGAACACCTTTTTGCAGAGAGATATTGTCCTGATGTTTCCTGTAGTAATAGATAGTTTCATTCAACTTGTAGAAGTTCACCCTATTGGCAAGTCTTGCCCATAATTCGTTATCCTGCGCACGCGAAAAACTTTCGTCAAAACCACCTATTTCAATCAATGATTTCTTTCTAATGATTGAACCACCAAAAGTTATTCCTGAGCCATTTATGATATTTTGAAGAATGTACTCCCGGCTGTTAGTGTAATCTTTAGCACAAAACTCTGACAGCTTTTGTTTGGAATCAGAATCGAATGCAACAATATTTCCATAGATGACATCTATATGTGGATTCTGGGTTAGAATACCAGCATAGGTAGATAATAAACCTGACGCCAGAAGATCATCATCATCAAGCCAGAGTATAAAATCCCCTGTTGCTTTTTCTATCAGAAAATTCCGTGTTTGGGGACGTCCCTCGTTTCTCTTTTTGAAATATTTTATTCGTTCTGATTGAAAACTGCGGATTGTTTCCTCGGTTGTATCAGTTGAACCATCGTCAGCGATTACAATTTCGAAATCAGTAAAATCCTGTTTCAGTACACTTTCAACCGCTTCTTTCAAAAAAACTGCCCTATTATATGTCGGAATACATACCGAGATCAAAAGCTTTTTCATGTTAAGATTCCTGGGAACAATTCCGGCAGGAACGTTTTTCCAACTGGCAATAAATGAATCCCAATCAGGATGTTTTCTTCTCAGCCTTTCTCTCGATTCTTGCTGGGTTTTTATTTTATTAGTCTGCTGTTCGGGTTGTTTTACAAAATCATGATAGATAAGCGGTAATGGCGAATAAATCTGTTTATGATATTCAGGGTAAAGCTTAAAAATACGGATTGACAAATCAACTCCACCCCCTCCCATAATCAAATCATCATCCCAGCCACCGACTTTGTAAAAGACTGTTGCGTTGTAGGAAGTATTCCCTTCAACATCAGAAAACATAGGGAAGGTTTTCTCTCCGAGATCGTAATGGGCAGGCTTCAAAGTTCCGGTGGTTTGGGGTAAAATCCTTCCTCTTAAAGCAATGATATCATATTTCCGGTGGAGGTCAAGATGAGATTTAATTAAATCAGCAGAAGGATAAGCATCATCATCAAGAAATAGTAAAATAGGAGAATCAGCAAATAGCGCTCCAATATTTCTGGCCAGATAAGCTCCTTTGTTATGTAGGAGCTCAATATAAACACTTGCATAACTTTTCAATGCTATCATCTCCGGCGCATGACAGCCATTATTGACGAAGATTAGCTCTGCATAATCAGAAATTTGATTTTTTATAATCTGTAAATTTGCTCGTACGGAGTCATCATATTTCCAAGAGATTACTATTACCGAAATCATAGTATCGGTAGGTACATGAGAAAATTGTAAATTGCTGATTTCATCTGAATATAGTTTTTTTTTCGATAACCAGCCAGTCCTATTAAGCCTGTTCTCAATCAACTCATCCTGCTCCCCAGCCGTAGAAATTTGACTATATTCGAAAATTTGTCTGATCTTTTGCATTTGCTGATGAACGGTATAATTATCAATAACAAACTTACGATATTTATACGAATCATAATCATCTGACAAAATAATCTCCCGACATTCGTCTATATCATTGAAAATATACTCTCCAGGGAAGACATCTTCAGCTCCAGGGAAATTGTGAATAACCGGTTTAATCCCCATCGCCATTGCTTCTATAATATTCAAGGGCATTCCCTCTCTAATACTAGTTGATATCAAATAGTCTTTATCTTTTAGCCACTCAGATATATTATTGACATTTCCATAATAACGAACTGAATCATCAACTTTCAATTTCGCAGAAATATATGACAGATAGTATTTGAGCTCATTTATTTCGACATCTGAAGACACCTGAGTTTTAAAATCACCTGCAATATGTAACCTGAAATTGGCATCAGCTTTTTTGATAGCTTTGAAGCATTGAAATAGAAGGGGAAGATTTTTGGTGTGGCGAATGGTAGCAACAAAAGCAATATTAGATCCTTTTTCCCCTGTTTTCATCGCAAATTTCCCAACATCAACTCCGTTTTCCACTATATGAATTCTCGTCTTCTTCGCTATATTTGGATTCTTCTGCAAAGTAATATTGCAAATTTGCTGGGAAACGAAAATCAAATCATCAATATTATCCCATTTTATTTTGATTGGATAATCTTTAAAAGCCTCAAAGCTATGTAACCGGAGAATTTTCTTGGCCTCAGTTTTCTTGTGGGAAATTTTTACTGCTGCATCAGTAGCCCACTCTAACCAGATGAAGTCTGAATTCTTTAAAGCATTCTCTATCTCTAAATCATTATTGACATCAATAACATTTACTATGAAAGGTTGCTCTAGAAATTTAATAATTTCCTGCATGAATGAAAGGTTGTTATGGTTGGCAATTATTGAGACAATTTTCTTTTTACCTTCTATTGATGTAATAATGTCTCTGGATTTATTAAATTTAGAATGTTTTTTGTTTAGCAGTTCCTTGATGAAATCCGACAATTCTCTTATCTTGTATTCCCAGGACAACTTTTCTCTGGCAAAAGATCTGATTTCAACAGATAATTCAGGATTATTCCTGAACTTATGCGCTAACCCAACAGCATATTTTATATCTATTGACTTATCATCGTTAGGATATTGGTAAGCAAAATCTTCTTTGCCACTCAGATCTGAATCTTTTCCAGCATAAATGAATGGAATACCTCTTGAGCAATACTCTCTGATTTTAAGACTGCAGCCTTCTGATAAAGATTTCCTGTGAATTCCTAATCCGGCTATTGCTACATCGGAATTGTTATATATTTCATCGAGTTCCTTGCCTTCTAACTTCCCGTGGAAAATGAAATTATCCTGCAGCTCGAATTTTGTAATCAACTGCCGATAATAATCATTCTCACTCCCATCGCCTACTAAATGAACAAGTATTTTCCCTTTTTCTTCGTAGTTATTCAATCCCTTGATAAATCTATCGAATCCCTGCCAATACTGGAAGGAAGAGACAAAGATCATCTGGAGCAGATTACTGTGCGATTTTCTTTGTATAAGTCTATACAAATCAACATTGACTCCATTAGCCATTGTATGATTAGGAATATCTTTTCTTATTCTGTTCAATTCATATTCAACTATCTCCCCGGTAACTCCGACAATTCCCTTGCATAAAGAAATGCATTGCTCACCATATTCCAGTTCATTTCTGTACAAATTTGAATTTGCTTTCTTTAGTTCATCCAGCTCTTTAGTTTGATGTTCAAAGATGAACTTGCCAGGATGCTTTTTAACTATCTCCAATAATTCCCTTCGGGCAATCGGGTATCTCATGTAAATAAGATCAGGGCGAAAAGATTCTATCACCGATAAGCTAACCGTGTCATAGTTTCCACCTTCTATCAAATCCAGATCATAATAAGTAAAGCAATGTTCTTTAGTTTTTATTTGTCCTTTAGCATGTCCGATGACAGAACAATTAATGTCAGAGAAATACTTTCGAAAATAGAATAACTGTTCTTCGGTTTTTCGTAACAACTGGGGATGTGAAGAACTTATAAAAGCTAAATAAAGCAGTTTAATCATTATTGATCCTTAAAATGAGTGTTATATATCTCCTGAGCCTGATTGAAGTCATCAACTCTGCCAATATCAAGCCAGTATTCCTTGATATCAAACCTGGAAATTTTGTGTCCCAGCTCAATCATTTTCAAAATTAGGTTATCCATCCCAAAATATTCGTCATCAGGGATTAAATCAAACAATGCCGGTTTGAATACATAAATACCCGCCAGGATTGTCATAACAATATCGGGCTTTTCCTTTATTCCAGTCACATATTCACCTTCATACAGAATATTACCGAACTGAAAAGGAGTCAAAAAATCTTTGGTGGCTATCACTAGATTAGAACTGCTGTTAAGGGCGAACTGGTAAAATGCGCTAAAATCCAGAAGTGTTAAGATATCTCCGTTCATAACGATGAAGGGTTCAGGGAGTTGACTCTTTAACAGTTTCACCGGACCTGCAGTTCCCAAAGGCTTTTCTTCTTTACTTATATGAATTTTTACCCCGTATTTGGAACCATCTCCGAAGAAATTTTCAATGTAGTCAGATTTATAATTTGTTGCCAAAAAAATCTCAGAAAACCCGTATTTTTTTAATTTCTCAATCTGTATCTCCATGATAGCTTTTTCGCCAATAGGCAATAAAGGTTTGGGGATAATCTCAGTAAACGGTTTTAGTCTGCTACCAAGACCACCGGAGAGGATAACAGCTTTCATATTTCTATTCTCCCTTGATTAATTTGTTATAGGCTGCTTCAAGTAGATTCATCTGATTTTCAAATTTATACTTCTCTAGAAATTTGTTGTTGAAAATGAACTTTTCTTGAAGAATAACTAGGTTATCAATTGAGTATTTAATCGTTTCAAAAATACTTTGTTCGTTCAAATCTGTTTTCAGAATATTAACATCATGTTCCAGAACCCCATCTATCTCTGATGCATTTTGTACTATCGTAATAGCTCCAGAGAAAGCAGATTGAATAGCGGTGAAGCTGAAACCATGTTCTCCGCTTGCTACACTATAATTGATATTGTGTTGATAAACAAGATCCACAAATTGTTCAAAAGGTAAGACTTCTTCGATAAATCTGATTCGATCCAGAATCCCCAGATTTCTGGCAAGCTCCTTCATTTTTATCTGGTATGGCAGAGCTTGAGCTTTGTTATGGCCTAAATGACAAGTAACCTGTAAATCGGGGTATAAATTAAACAACCGGGGCAATACCCTGATTAGCAAATCTTGGTGATAGACATCTCCCATCATTCTAGAAGTCAGTATTTTAGGAGTTCCTTTTATCTCCCTTTGCCTAGTAAATGGTTGCAGATTGGTGTCAGAACCAATGAAAGGCAAATGTTTAGATTTTAATTCAACCTGATAGAATTGTTCAAACAAATCCACCATTTTGGGTAGCCCATGAATAAAGAAATCTGTATTTAACAAGGCTTCACGTTCAAGCTCATTAACGAAAACATCAGGGTTATCAATTGTTCTTTTACTCCAGGGAAAAACTAGAGTAGGCAGATTAAACATCTTTTTTGATACACTCAGAGCTACACATGTCATAGTTAATGAATGGCAATGAATTAAATCCGGTTTTTCCTTTAAAAATATTTGCTTTAAGCTTCTCTCAATTCTTTCACGAAAACTGATCATCTCTTCTGCAAAGACTGAATATCTATGATAGTCAAGATAATATACCGGAACATGCTCTACGGTCATCTTTTTCTCTTTTTCATTGTAAGAAATCACAAATTGCCTGTAGCCAAGTTTATCGAGCCAATTAACCAAACTAGCTACGTGTACCGAATGTGCTCCACCAATATGGCAAACAACAGGTTTCCTGCTGTAGCATTCTTTTTTTTCTAAAAAGCTCTTACACAATTTACTTTGAACAAATCTGGTTTTACCGCTTTTCCCTTTAATAGTTTCTTTACGGAAGATATAATTAAGCTTAATTATATCTCCCAATCGATTTCTTAAACCTTTGTTAAGTAATATAAAATCCTCTTCTTTATACTTAGAATTTTTGACAATAATAACATCTACGCTTCCGTCTGAGTGTTGAATTAACTGAAAACTTGAGATTCCTGTAGATAGCTTTCCTGATACACTCAATGCAGAGTCACCAATAAAATTACCACTTGGAGTAACAATAAAATCATCTAGTCTACCTACAATTTTTTTACATGCTGGAAGTTTTCTACCGCAGGAACATTCAAATAGCTCTTTTGTACATAAATCTCCTGTGTCGTAACGCAGCAAAGGAAAGACAAAGTTGTGTAGAGAGGTAGAAATAATTCTATTATAACCAGTTGTGTCATCTATTAAGAATTCAGTAATTCCGTATTCTTCATTAAAGTGATAACTTCCTAATTCACACTGACCTGCTGCCACGCAGTGCTCTCCATGACCATACCAATCAAAGATTTTACAGCCCCAGAATGACTCAATGATTTCTCTTTGATCATCTCTCAGAGTCTCTGACGATGTAATAATCGACTTGATTGAATCTATTTTCGAAAAACCTTTTTCAATTAACTGCAGTGTCATATAATAGATTGAGAAAGGATAAGCTCTTATTACTTTTGGTTGGAATTCGTTAATCAAGTTATAGTTAAGGTTAATTGATTCATTCAAATGAAATGAGGATATAAACAAAGTGTTTCTCACAACTTCATAAAAATGACCATTGTTTTTCTCTTTACTGATGATTCTTCCCCTGATACACAATTCTTTATCACCGGGGTAATACCCAGCCCAATTCCAGTGTCTCCAAACAAAAGCTTTTTCCAGCACATTGTTTAAATACTTTGTAGATACAAGCTTAAAAGGCGATCCTGTGGAGCCACTAGTAAAAATGTTTAATATATCCGATGATTCTGAATCTCTGGATATAAAATCGTCATAATTGTCAAGTATGTCTCTTTTGGTCAAAATAGGTATTTTTTTCAAGTCTTCTTTAATCTGAAAATCATCAGGAGTAAGATTCAGATCTTTGAATAGTTTTGTATAGTACGGTACATTTTCATAACAGTGCTTAACCAACCTGCGCATCATATGTTCCTGAAATTGTCGCACGTCAGATAGATTACTATACTGAGTATTCTTCAGCATATCAGATATTTCAGAGAAATTTGCATATTGGTTATTTGATGAAGGTAAATGAAACGGTTTTCTATCTATGCTTGTCTTGATATTCTTTTTAACAGTCAGATATCTGCCTAAAGCTCTTAACATCCAAGCTTGTGCCCATCTAAGATATGGTATCATTATTTTTTTATCATTGATTATCATATAACCAAACCAACCTTCAGTTACCTGAAACTCATCAACTGTCCATCTAGTAATTTTTTCAATGATAGAAATCAATTCGGGGTATTCATCTGATAACTCTGAGAGCATCAGTATTGCTTCTGCCACACCATGAATATTTACCTTATTTGGATTTCTTTTGGGATTAAACTGATATACCAGACCATCTTCCCTGATATATGTTTTGATATAAAACTTCAAATACCTTTCATAAGATGTTTTAATTTCGGGTACTTGAGTTAGTTTATAAATTGAGTATAACATTCTAATTTCAAAACCACTGTGGTAACTATCGAGGTGACCATGATTCTGACATATTTGCTTCAGACCCCAGTAAAAGATAGAGCCGTCTTGATTCTGTTCAGATATAGCATAATTTACCGCTTTAAGACCTAAATCAATATATAAAGCATTATCAGTTTCATAGCCTACCCTGATCAAAAATTCTGCAGCAAACAGGTTAGCATTATGAACATGAAAATCATCTAGCGGCGTATAAGAAAAGCATAATGTCTTTTCATCCAGAAAATCTTTGTTCAAATCACAGATAATGAACTGACAAACAGATTTGCAAACTTCAAGAAATTCTTTTTTTCCAGTTACTTTGTAGTATTTCCAAAATCCATCGCCCACTACTGTTGAGACCACTACCGATGGAGTACCTTTAGGGATAAAAATTAAAGACTGCCAGTCAAATGGATATCCCCAGCATAGATTTCTAAATTTCGGACTGTTGTTGTCCAACAACCAATCAGATATTCTCTCAGCCTCACACAATAGCTTTTCTTCATGACTAACGGAATATATATCAAGGTACGCAGATAAAAGTAAACCCATTGCTTTAGCATTAATTTTCGGGGTAATTCCCAAATCTAATCTCAACTTCATAGGTTCTGAATCATTCATTAATCTGATTCTTTTTTCTTCCTCTTTGCTCAATTTTATCTCATTCTTGTTTTGTTGAATTATGTAGTCTTCTACATCATATGGATCATATCCTTTCCATCCGTTTCTTTCAAACCAATTGAGTAGCTTCTTTATAGAATTACTCAATATTCCATCATGTTTAGCTTTTTGACTCAATGCTTTTCGATTAACTTCATTTTCATTTATTATCCTTGAAGTTTTAAATCGACTAATAACTTTCCTATAATATTCAATAAGTGTATCTATTTCCTTTTCATAAGTAAAAACCGGTTTTTCTTTTACAAGTCTATTCTTAATTTCAAATAATTGCGGGATTTTGTTCACAAAATCTTCTATGTTCTCGAATGTAAGTCCAACTGGGTTTTCCCTGAAGAAATCCTGATATGATTTCAGATCGGCAGTAGCTACCGGCAGACCTGCAGCGAGATACTCGAAGAGTTTATTGGCAATAGTAGAAGCCAAAAATCTCTC
Source organism: Candidatus Cloacimonadota bacterium (assembly GCA_028690365.1). Taxonomy (GTDB): domain Bacteria; phylum Cloacimonadota; class Cloacimonadia; order Cloacimonadales; family JAQVBK01; genus JAQVBK01. The sequence continues at coordinate 11,597 of JAQVBK010000027.1, read as the reverse complement.
ATTTGCAGAATTAATATTCCAGGGAATAATTCCGTAGTCATATTGCGACATTACAGTTATTAGATCCTCAGGCGATATAGGATGATTGTATTCTATATTGGGATAATCTTTAAATAACTCAAACAGTTTTGCATTAAAAACAGCCGGATAAATATGTACTTTGAAACCCCTTTCCGACAATTCCAGAAATTGCTTCGTAAAATCCCTATGTTTTCCGCCATCAGCTTTTACTCCGCCTTCATATACTATATGAATCTTTCCGTCTTTCTCAGATAATTTCTGTAGATAATATTTGGGAAGATGTGATTGAGAAGCATAGTTGTAGAAAATCAGGGAGTCTCCTTCTACGCCATAAAGCATTCTAGCCTCATCTCTTTGATATGGAGTACTATATATTCTACCATGAGCTGCTCGATTAGCAATTCCTTCATAGTATCTTAACTCCTTTTTCTGAGGATCTCTCAAAGATATCAAATCATGTGTATCATGTACTACCGGACAATTACCAGCCATAGCAGCTACAGTATATAGATCAGGTTCATTGTGTGAATGAATTAGATCAAATTGACCGGATAGTTTCCATAATTCATTATTATTGTTAATTTTTATGCTTTGTTTATAGACATTATCTGATAATCCTGTATAGTGCTCACTGAGTTTCTGCACAAAATAACCTAATGTAACATTGTGTCCCTTTTCTTTGAGGGCAAGTGCGTATTTGTAGTTCCGAATGCAAGGTGAATCTTGAATAAAGAGAATATTCAGAGAATCCGTTTCCGGCACAGATTTCTTTTGTTTGAAAAGCCTGTGATATTCGTCAGGCAGATTACTATGTCCAAAACGAGTAACCAAACTATTATACATTTTATAAGCTCGTTCGGTTTCTCCATTGCTATAAAAAGCTTTGATTTTTTCTAGATACTGTTCCTTTTCCATAAAAACTCACTATTTAATGAAATTAGCAGAACTGAATCTTTCTCCAGTCCGAAATTTTGGAATGAAGTATTCTCCTTTTGTTTCATAGGACACCTTTGTAATTTTAATCACATTATCTCCGGTTTTAACATAAACACCATCTTCATCTCTTTTGATTATTTCTCCACAGGTTGATATATAATTTTTAAATGATGTCTCTTCACTTTCCCAAATATAAATTCTCTTCCCTCCCAGAGAAGTTTGTGCTCCTGGAGATGGTTTAACTAAAGCTCTAATAAAATTAAAAATTCTTCGTGAATTCCAATTCCAGTCAATTATCTCATCTCCTTCTCGCCGATAAGAGAAATAACTACCACTTAGATGATTTTGTCTGATAGGATTAACATTGTTATTTGCTATTCTATTCACAGCATCTAATAAAACATCAGGACATTTTGCTATAGCTTTATCCAACAAAGTCGAGTAATTATCTTCATCTACAATTGGGACAGCTTCCTGACAAATAATATCTCCAGTATCAATTCCATCATCAATGTAATGAACAGTCACTCCAAATTCTTTTTCATCATTGATCAAAACCCAATTTAGAATATTTCTACCTCTATAATAAGGTAATTTGCCTGCATGACAATTGATAAAACCCAGTTTATTAGTTCCTCTCAATTCCTTTTTAATAATCTGATTAAAAGACATAGAAATACTTAAATCAAGTTTAAGTGATTTGGAAAATTCAATAAATCCCTTGGAATTTACATTTTTTTCCACATGAGTGCTCAAGCCAATCGAATCTGCAATTTTTTTTAGTTCAGGGTCTTGAGTTTCATGTCTTAAGACTACACCTTTAATTAAAACATTTTGTAACGATGATAACTTTTTTAAGGATAAATGAGCCCAAGGTCCATCTCCGTAAAATAAAACATTCATTTTCTAAATCCTCACACTACTAGGAATATTAACCAGCCGTTCCTCTATGTATTCTGTATTATTCAGGTCATAAGCATAACAATTTTCATACATTCTAAGTTTATGCATTGGTTTCCATAGAGGTCTTGTCATGATTTTATTATCATTTGTATATTTTAAAAAATTGTCTCTATCTTGTCGGTTTTCCAACAAAATCGCATTTAACCAATAATTAGAGTAACTACCAACTGGTTCTAATACAAATCCTATGCCTAAGTTACTAAAAAAACCACTATACTCATTTGCCAGCTCTCTCTTGTTAATAATAAACATATCCAAATTCTCTAACTGAGCAACACCAAGTGCAGCATTTATATTTGGCATTCTGTAATTGTATCCGGTAAAATCATGGTCATATTCCCATCTATGATTTTTTTTAGCTTGAGTTGACAGGTGCTTGGCTTTAACTCCTAACTCTTGATCGTTAGTAATCAACATACCACCACCACCGGTTGTAATGATTTTATTACCATTGAAACTTATAATCCCAACTTTGCCAAAAAGTCCGGTATGCTTATCTTGATATTTACTACCAATACTTTCAGCTGCATCTTCTATAAGTTCTATCTTATATTTTGAACATATCTGAGCTATTTCAGCAATTTTTACAGGGTGACCAAAAGTATGCATTGGAACACAAGCTGCAATTTTTCTATCTGTTAGCTTGTTATAACATCCATCCTCTTTCATCTTAGAATAATTATTCAGAAAACCCTTTAAAGAATCAGGAGACATCCCCAATGTCTCTTTGTCTACATCAAGAAAAACCGGCACTGCTCCAGTATAAGAAATCGCATTAACTGTAGCAATGAATGTCAAAGATTGAGTAAGAACTTCCTGATCCGGCTTGACTCCACATAAAATTAGAGCCAGATGCAAAGCAGAAGTACCATTTACTGTAACTACTGCTTTTTTTGCTCCAGTGTAATCAGCTACCTTTTTTTCAAACATGTCTACAAACCTTCCAACACTGGACACATAGGTAGAATCAATACATTCCAGCAGATATTTCTTCTCATTACCTTGGAAACTTGGCTTATGAAGCGGAATAAAATCATCTGTATTGTAAACAGTTCTGATGAAATCTGTTATCTTCTTATACATTGTATATGTTTGGTTTATATTTTGAAGAGTTGTTCTTGAACCACTCAATAGTTTCAACTAATCCTTCTTTAAGTGAGTAATTTTGTTCCCAATCTGTCAATAATTTCAGTTTGGTATTTGAACCCACCAATCTTTCAACTTCACTCAACACAGGTCGCTTCCGAACACTATCAGTAATAACATGTGCTCTGGGATTGATAATATCAATAATTATCTGGGCCAAATCTATGATATTAATCTCTTTTTGATTAGCAATATTTATCTCTTCACCTTGAGTTCTATCGGATTTTGCAATCTTAAAAAAGCCTTCGACTGTATCCTTCACATATACAAAATCTCTTGATGTATTCAAAGAACCAAGCTTTATTTCTTCAACCCCTGATAACAGCTGTGTTATAATTGTCGGTATCACTGCTCTTGCCGATTGACGTGGTCCGAAAGTATTGAATGGTCTAACTATTGTAACAGGTAAATTGAAGCTTCTATAAAATGATTCCGATAATCTGTCAGCTCCAATTTTTGTTGCCGAATAAGGAGATTGACCTTGAAGTGGATGATTCTCGTCAATCGGGACATATTTAGCTGTGCCATAAACTTCTGAAGTAGAAGTAATCAAAACTCTCTCCGTTTTGTAATCCTTAGCAGCCTGCAAGATGTTTAGTGTTCCTTTGATATTCGTATCTACGTAGCTGTCTGGAGAATGATAGCTAAAGGGGATACCAATTAACGCTGCTAAATGAAATATTGTATCAATACCTTCAACAGCTTTTCTAACACCATTAGGGTCTCTGATATCACCGGCAAATATCTCGATTTTATCCATTCTATATTGAGGTAAAGAATCTATCCAACCCCAACTATTGAATGAATTATAGAAAACAAAGGCCCTAACATTGCAGTTTTCGTTTAGTAGCTTCTCTACTAAATGGCTTCCAATAAAACCATCTGCTCCGGTAACTAGTACTCTTTTCATTTCATCTCCGTTGCTGACTTGACTACTCTATCCCTTCAATTTCTTTCAACTTAGGATGAATTTTGTCTTTATCTGACAAAATTGGTTCTCCTTCCAACTGCCAGTCGATATTTAAATCAGGATCATTCCAGGCTAATCCTTTGTCTGCCCTGGGGGAGTATTCCTGTGTAGTTTTATATAGAATTACCGAATTGTCTTCAAGGACGTAGAATCCATGGGCAAATCCGGGTGGAATATAGAAAATTCGATAATTCTCTTCTGAAAGAATCATAGATATCCATTTTCCAAAAGTAGGGGAATCTTTCCTGATATCCACTGCCAAATCAAGAACTGCTCCTTTCAGACAATGAACCAGTTTTCCCTGTGTGTGTGGTGGTGTCTGATAGTGTAAACCTCTCAGAACCCCTTTCTTACTAACAGAAAAATTATCCTGAATAAAGTCTTCAGTGATTCCTGCTGCAACAAAATCAGATTTCTTAAACAATTCCAGAAATCGACCTCTTTCATCTGTAAAAATCTGGGGTTCAATTAAGATAAGCCCAGACAAATCAAACCTGGAAAACTTAAAAGGCATATTTTCTCCTGTTGATACAGCTTCGCCGCATAACTTACAGATTTAACATCTCTAAGAACGACTTCACTATATGGATATTTATAAACTGTTTATTGTTTAGAATACATTTATATATGAAAGTTTCGTGCCAAAAAAACCAGAATAAAAACAGCATTTCTGAGGCAAATTGTTGAATAATAGAATGAATTTATGATTTTTTTTCCTGAGTTGAGTAAGAGATGGAAATGTTTTCCAAAAATTGTTTTCGATTCCCTCTGCCACTACTCCTCCCTGAGTTAAAACAAAATCATTTTTTTTGAAGTATTGCTAAATTCTCCAGATGATGTGTATGTGGAAACATGTCAAACGGTCGGACTTTTGTCAATTTGTATCCAGAGTTCAAGAATTCTTTTAAATCCCTGACTTGAGTCGCCGGATTACAACTTACATAAATTATTTTTTGAATTCCCGATTCTGTAATAGCTTTTATTGTTTTACTATCAAGTCCTTTACGGGGTGGATCAAATATTACTGTATTGAAGTTTTGTTCCTTTATCAAGGCTTGAATCTGTTCTTCTACCTTGCCATTGATTACTGTACAATTAGTCTGATTATTCAGTTTGATATTATCTTCCGCATCACTGCAAGCTTGTGTATTGCTCTCAATAAAAACTACCTGATTTGCTTTTTTAGCGATAAATAACCCAATTGTTCCAACTCCGCTGAAAGCGTCAATGACACTATCTCCCGAAAATATATTATCTTCAATCTCCTGATATAAACACTCTGTTAAAAGATTATTTATCTGAAAAAAAGACAGATAATGTAACTTCAGTTTTATCTCCCCTATCGAATCATACAGAAATGGTCTACCAAAAATAATTTTCGAATCGTCTCCGGTAATTCTGTTAGTTTGTTTAGGATTTATATTTTGAATAATTCCCACCACCTGTGGATACTTATCTGTTAATGATCTCACCAATTGCTTAGAAAAAGGAAGTTTGCTATTCTTTGTCACCAGCACCACAACTATTTCTCCAGATTTTTCTACCACCCTGAATCCAATATGTCTTAGATTACCGGTTTGATTCAGTTCATTATAAATTTCCAGATTGGATTTTCTGACATAATTAATTATGTCATCAGCTATATTCTCCAAAATAGTCTTGTGCAATCTACAATTCTGATGAGGAATAACTTCATGTGTTTTACGGGCAAACATTCCAAACAGAATGTCCTTCTTCTTTTTGCTGACCGGAAGAAAAACTTTATTTCTATAATGGTCTTCCTGAGGAGAGGCACAAATATTGTGAAAAATATCGCAATTTTCAGTCAATTGCGAAAAAGTATCTCTAAGCAATTGCTCTTTCACTAACAATTGCCTGCTGTATTTCATATTCAACCAGTCGCATCCTCCACAAATCCCAAAAACTTCACACTTTGGCTCAGAATAAAACTCTGAGTGCTGATGATAAGCGAGAATTCTCCCAAATATTGCCTTCCCTGTTTCATGAATCACTTCGAGATCTACAACGTCACCTGTTAGCCCTGACTGGACAAAAACAGGTTTACCGTCAGCATAAGCAAGACCATGTCCCTGAGACACAATCTTCTCAATTTTCAGAGAATTGATAATAGATTTCGGTGACAATTTTAAGGTTGAGTTTCTCATAATGTTACGTGGCTATAAGATGTTTTTGCGGAATGCAGTGAAGTAAAAAATCCCGATGGTGATAGGGGTGACGATATAGCCGCTGTTGTGCGATGGGCAGAGCGCCTCTTCGGTTTTTGTCTTCATTTCTTAACCCCGCCCCTTTTCCGCCGAAGCACATGGACGTGCGAAGGCGGTCTTCATTTTTCTCCATTGATTAAGTCTTCAGCTAACATCTTGGCTTGGGTAATTACCGTATCAACTGCTTTTTCTTGCAAGTCTGGCGGATAACCATGCAGTCTTAAAATTCTTCTGATATTTCTTCTCAAAGCCGATTGCACACTCTCTTTGATTGTCCAATCTATTGTTGTACTGTTTCTGACCGTTTTTAAAAGTTCTTGTGCAATATGTTTTAGTATTTCGTCACCTAGAATTGAAACAGCACTGTTGTTCACTTCCAATGCAGTGTAGAAGGCATATTCTCTATAATCCAAGCCTAATTTATCACCTCTTTTGTCAGCTTCCTTCATTTGCTCGGCAAAGGGGATAAGGACTTTTTCTAAAAACTCTACAGTGTCAATCATTCCGTTATGATAGCGTATAATGGCATCTTCTAACATTTCAGAAAATCTCTTGCTTTCAACCAAGTTGATTTTCGTTCGCTTCTTTATTTCATCTTTTAATAACTTTTTTAATAACTCGACTGCTAAGTTCTTTTGAGGCAGGTCTTTTAGCTCCTGTAAAAACCGTTCATCGAGAATTTCAATGTTTGGTTTTTTAAGTCCTGCTGCATCAAAAATATCAATCACATTATCTGCTGTAATGGCTTCTGAAATGATTTGCTTGATAGCTGTTTCCATTTCCTCATCTGTTTTGCCGCCTTCGTTACGGTCAGATATTTTTACCAATCGGGATTTAATGGCTTGAAACAGCGCCACATCATCACGGATTGCCATTGCTCGTTCATGCGGTACGGAGATAGCGAAAGCTTTCAACAGGTTTTTAGTGTTTTCAGTAAAACTTTGTTCGCCGTTTTCCTGGCTGAAAATGTAATCAACGATAACTGGAATAAATTTGAGTTTTTCTTCTGGTGTATGGGTGAAGAATTTACGCCAATCAAAATGTCTTAATTGGTAATCAATTGCTTCGTGAAGTTCCAACATTTTGGCAACTGCCAATTCTTGGTCGAGTGTAGGTTTTCCCTCACCACCGCTTGCAGTATAGTCGGCCAAGGCTGTTTTCAGTTCTTGAGCAATACCCAAGTAATCAACAACCAAACCGCCTTCTTTCCCTTCGGTGAATACTCGGTTTACTCGTGCTATTGCCTGCATCAGATTGTGCCCACGCATCGGCTTGTCCACATAGAGCGTATGTAAACAGGGAGCATCAAATCCAGTGAGCCACATATCCCTGACAATGACCAGTTTTAACGGGTCATTAGGGTTTTTCAGACGGTCGCCGATTGCTTTTCTTCTGGGTTTGTTGCGAATATGAGACTGCATATTCAGAGCATCGCTACTGCTTCCTGTCATTATAACTTTGATTGTTCCTTTATCATCCTCATCTGAATGCCAGAGTGGTCGTATTTTGATAATGGCATCATAAAGCTCAACACAAATTCTACGGCTCATGCAGACAATCATGGCTTTACCGTCTAACACGGCATTGCGTTGTTCAAAGTGGTAGACTAAATCCTGAGCAATTTTTTCAACACGGTTGGGATTGCCGACAATAGCTTCCAGTCTTGCCCACTTGGCTCGCATTTGCTGGCGATTACTTAGTTCTTCACCTTCGGTAAGTTCTTCAAATTGCTCATCAAGGGTTACTTTTTCGTTTTCTTCAAAATGAACTTTTGCCAAACGGCTTTCATAAAAAATCGGAACTGTGGCTTTATCTTCTACTGCCTGCTTAATGTCGTATATATCTACATAATTACCAAAAACAGCCTGTGTGTTTTTATCGGTAGTTTCAATTGGTGTTCCTGTGAATCCCAAGAATGTGGCATTCGGTAAAGCATCCCGTAAGTGTTTTGCAAAGCCGTCGATGAAATCGTATTGGCTTCTGTGGGCTTCGTCTGCAACAACTACTATGTTTTTCCGGTCGCTCAAAGATTGTATTTCTGCGCCAATGTATTCAACGCTTGGTTCTTTTACTGTATTGCCATTTTGCACAATGTCAGTTTGCATAGGCATGAATTTCTGGATTGTGGTAAACACAATTCCGCCCGATGCTACTTTGAGTAGGTTTCGTAAATCCTGACGGCTTTCTGCTTTCTGAGGCTCTTGACGTAATAATTGCTGGCAGTTGGTAAAAGTTTCGTGTAATTGTTCATCTAAATCATTTCTATCGGTAAGGATTACCAACGTCGGGTTTTCCATTCTCGGGTCAATAATTAGTTTGCCCGAAAAGAAAACCATGCTCAAACTTTTACCACTTCCTTGCGTGTGCCAGATTACACCGCCTCGTTGGTCGCCTTTTTCTGAACTGGCAATGACGGTGCTCTCTACGGCTTTGTTTACAGCATAATATTGGTGATAAGCAGCTACTTTCTTGAGTGTTTTGCTGTCGCTTTTCTCAAAGACGATAAATTGGCGGATTAAATCCAGCAGAGTCTGTTTGTTTAACATTCCGTTAAACATCACCTGCATTCCCATATCCAGATGACTGGCTTCTGTCTTGCCGTCTCTTGTTTTCCAACTCATAAAACGGCCATAACCACTGGTAAGAGTTCCGCAAAGAGCATCCCATCCATCACTAACAACCACCAACTCATTGTAGGTGAACAGGGTAGGAATGGTTTGTTTATAAGTCTGGATTTGATTGTATGCAGATTTGATTGTAGCGTTTTCGTCCACCGCATTTTTTAGTTCTATTACCACTAAAGGCAAACCGTTAATAAACAGAATGATATCCGGGCGTTTGTTTTGGTTGCCCTCTATAACGGTGAATTGGTTAATAGCCAGGAATTCATTGTTTTCAGGATTGCCAAAGTCTACGATATAGACTTTTTCTCCTCTGATACCGCTATCGGTTCTGACTTCCACATCTACGCCGTCGGTCAGGTATTTGTGAAAGGTTTCGTTATTGATTAACAAGTTGGGGCTATCGGTACGCAGTACCTTTTTTAAGGCATCTTCTTTGGCGTCCTGGGTAATGTTCGGGTTAAGCTTGTCTATGGCATCGCGCAAACGTGTGGCAAGAACTACTTCGTTGTATTGCCTTTCCGGATGCTCACCATCAGGGGAAATTTCGGTTCCGAGCAAATAGGAATAGCCCAAACCTTGTAGATAAGAAAGTGCGATATCTTCTATTTCGTTTTCGGTGATGCTGTTTCTCATTTTAATTTCCTTACTGCTCTGTTATTCAACAAGGATTTCATTTGTGTTATTGCCATTTTGTTCAGTTCTAGCAATCGTTGACTTTGTGCCAATCCCTGATTGATAAAAACAGCATTGATGCTTTCCATATTACTCAACACAACCAGCTGTTCTATAGTGGCTTCATCTCTTATATTGCCTTTAGATGCGGGATTCTCTTCTCTCCACTGTTTTGCTGTTTTTCCAAATAGCGCCACATTGAGCATATCAGCTTCATCGGCATAAATGAAATTGATTTGAGTATTATTTAATGCTTTTGGAATCAGATTTTCTTTTATCGAGTCTGTATGTATGGTGTAATTTACTTTCGCAAGTGTGCGCTGCAGATTCCAGTCTAATTTCAGCCGGTCATTTTCGTCTGCTTTCAGGCGTTGAAATTCTTTGATTAAATAGAGTTTGAACTCTGCACTAATCCAGGTAGCGAATTCAAAGGCAATGTCTCTATGTGCAAAAGTCCCTCCGTATCTTCCAGACTTTGATATGATACCTTTAGCATTTGTTGAATCAATCCACTTTTGAGGAGTAAGAGCAAAGCTGTTTGATCCTGATTCATTTTTAAAAGCATCGAATTCGATGCTTTTAAAATCAGGGTTGTTTAATTGTTCCCAAAGTCCACAAAACTCAATGGCACTGCGGGTTCGCATCCAGTTTTGAATAATGTAGTTTGTTCTTTCTGCATCTTTATAACGAGCCATATCGGTGAGTGAAATGTAATCATTGGATCTATCTGAAATTAAAGTAATATCCCGACCTTGAACTGTTATAATTTTATTTTTGCTCATTTTGATTTTTTACCTCCGCTTGCATCAGTAGCTTCTATTCATTTTTTGGGTGTCATTGCAAAACTGTTTAATCCAGCCTGAGATTTAAAGTGGTCAAATTCGACCACTTTAAAATCAGGGTTGTATATTTTCTCCCAAGTACCCAGAAACTCTAATGCTGTTCGGGTTCGTATCCAGTTTTTGATAACATCCGCGGCACGGGAAGCATCTGATTTTGCTTGAGCCATATCGGTAATACATATATAGTCTTCGCCATTAAATGCGGTAATGGAAACCTTAATGTGTTGCACTTCAATGATTTGATTTTTACTCATAGAATTTGTTGCCTCCGATTGCATTGGTAGCTTCTATCCATTTTTTGGGGGTCATTACAAAACTGTTTAATCCTGCTTGTTTTCTAAACCCCTCGAATTCGAGGGGTTTAAATTTTCCATTGTACATAAACTCCCAGAAGCCTAATAGTTCAATAGTATTCCGGTTGCGAAGCCAGTTTTGAATAATAGTATCTGTATTGGCAGTATCTTTATGCTTCGCAATATCGGTTAATGAAATATAATCAGATTGCTCGCTCTGGAAAACGGTGATTGCTGTGCCTTGCACATTGATAGTTTTATTTTTACTCATTTTGATTTTTCACCTCCAATTGCCCGTTCATTAGTTTTGGTAAAAGCGTGTCACGAGTTTGGGTTAGGGATTTGATTTGATTCGAGTTTTCTAATATTTTATTATCAATAGGATTTATAATTAACTCAAACTCTTTTAGAATATTTGGATCAGGTACTATGATTTCTATGTTTTCAAAATTGGCTTTATTTATCGATCCAAAAACAGTACCCTCGCCCTCAAACCCTCTAAATATTGGTTCAATGTTTTTCATCATATAGTATGTAAATGAATAAGCTTTAGTTTTATGTATAACAGCTGACAAACCTCGTCCAACACAACATATTTCAGTTGCCATGTTAATATCCCCAACTGGCGCGCGTACGCTAACCAATGTATCTAGTGGGTTTGCTTTTCTTTTAGGTTCAGTCGTGAAAAGTCTGTTTGTAGGAAATCTAAAACCGAAATCAGTTCTTCCTTGATAAAAAACCATTCCCTCGCCAATTTCATTATAGGAAATTCCGGGTGGGGATTGACCCATAATCAAATCGAATTCTTCGCCCAGTTTCCCCATTCTCCACCCCTTCGGCAGTCCATCCACCAACTCGCCACCGGAATCTTTATAACCTGCCCCCCAACCCCCTAAAGGGGGTGC
>JAQVBK010000269.1 GCA_028690365.1 Candidatus Cloacimonadota bacterium | reverse complement strand
TCTACGCCATATTCTTTTAATTTTGCCAGCATATCGGTTTCTGCTTCATTATCCCAATCATAACGAGAATGCGCAAAACGATATTGTACAAACTTCTCGTTATCTATTTTCCAGGTAAGCAGTTTAAAATAAACTAAGGCTTTGCTGTAACACCTATAACAGAATCTGATCTTAGCCGCTATCTTCTCTACGGCTTCAAGACACAGATGAAAATCTTTCAATGGTAATTCTCTAATTTCATGAATAGATTTGATAAAATCTTCCAACTGAGCTGATTTCAGTTTAAATGGATGATAAACATGAAAACCATTGTTAATTATGCGCCTGAGATCATCAGACACATTCGCTTCATCACTAAGGTACATAGAGCCTCCCCTTTTTTTATGTAGCCATTTTTATTTAACCTATTATAATCATCAGATTTAAAAAGTAAAAAGAAATTCGAAAAAAATCCTCTAGAATAAATCTACAGAAAAGGCTTGATTCTTTTCAACCTCAAATCCCGTAATTTATAATTACAATTAGCATTAAATATCTGAAAAATAATAATATATCTATTCGTTTTTTTAATTAGTTCTATTTATTACTATGTATATTACAAGAGGGCATATGAGTAAGAAATTGTTAAACATATAAAGAAGAAAACAGGGTGGCACTTACATTTACGAAGTAGATGGAATCATTATTTAAGAATTGGCAGTCCGGCAAACATGGTTCATGTATACAGTTTTTAATCAATTCATTTTCATCTATAGATGTTTTAAGAAACTGCACTTTAACCTCCAAACACCTTATATAAATAATTACGCAATTCAATGAGTATGCTTTTATTTATAGCATAAGTTTTTGCCATCAAAATCTTTCCTAATCAATGACTTTCTGTATCATAGTTGGCTAATTATTCTATATCCCAAAAGGGGTGAATTTTCTCTCATAATCCTACCAAATCCCTGAATCCTTCCCAAAGCATTACCATAGCCAGAGTATCAAGTTCGCAGTAACGAAGTAGAGCATCTCTTAGCGCATTCTTTTCAATCTGACTCATACTTCTGAATTGCATATAGTTGTAGGAAACCATCGCTGTTCCACCGTCAGCTAACTGATCTTTTTCCAGAAATCTTTCCATGTACTCGTCAATTTTTTCGTTGTCGAATTCATCAATGATTGGCGGAAGTTGCTTATAGGGATTGATTATTTTACCCTTTTCATCCCTTTTAATCCATACTGTTGCTCCCATGTTAAGACTGGCAATAGTACTACCATAAACAGGAGCTGAATATTTATCCTGGAGATATTTACTACGGCTGAGAATTGAAGGCAGAATTTTTTTGATTGAGTTTGAACCTCCTGTAGCAGGATCAAAATAGTAATTGATAACCCATTGACAAAGGTCAATCATATTTCTCTTTCCCTGCCAGATGATTACTTTATCCTCTTTTTTGGTTGTGATAGTTTCAATCCATTTCTGCAATTCTACTTTATCTAATTCAGCAGATTTATCCAATTGGGCATGGATGGTATTCAGGATGGTATTTTCGTGGTTGGAGTAGCGGAAAACACTTCCTGTGTCTCCGATAGCCTTACGCAATTGTCTGACAAATTCGAAATTCGGGAATGATTCCGTAAGCGGATTCAACCACTGGTTAGCATGCCTGACTGTACCGTCCGCCTCAATGATATGATGAGAAAACTGAAAGGCTATCTGCTCATAGGGGCGCATATTTTTGTGGAATGGCAATGCTGTGGAAGCAGTTTCAAAATCAATCATATGAAGAGGGAACTCCACTTTTTCCATTTCATATCTCAAGCTGTCAGCATCAATAAAAATTGAGTTGTCTTTATTTTGAACTTTGGTTATCTGAAGCTTCTGACGGTCTTTTGTCGATAATCCTGCTGAAGGAGTCTCGTTATCATTGAAATCTTCCGCATCCATTTCAGCCATCAGATATATATAGTTATCAATTTGTTTTTGTTTGCCCCGATAATTCCATAAATCGAGCACCAATGGTTCAGTTAGTTTCTCAGCGCTGAGTTTGGTCTGTCCCTGCCAACACTCGTGAAATCCGCTTTTCTGACCGGTGGTATTTTCTACTGCATCAAGCCTGAACTCACATTTGTGGCAAATCGAAGAAATAGCCTGTTCTATCTTTCTGTCAGAAAGATACGCATCAGCAAGTATTTTAAGGCTGTCGGCAAAACCATATTCCACTTCTCCGACTTTGAATTTCTCTGCCCAAAGTATTTCCACAGCAGCATCAGCGTTGATAGCAGTCAGGATTTTCTTATCTGTCAGGTTGGCATCTTCAATAATAACCTCAGTTTTATCACCATTTCTTTTTATAACAAAATTTCTGTATAATCCGTCCAAATCAGTCGTATGATCTTTATTACATAATGCCAGACTGGAGGAAACTGAATACTGAGGCATTGCTTTCCGGACGACATATTTCTGAAAAGCTATATCTAACAAAAGTGGTTTCCAGGCTGATTTTATCTCCTTTCCCTTCTTACTGAAGAAATCATCAGTACCCGAATATGATTTAGCTTTGACTTCGATAAGTTTGAGTTGATTTCCCTTTTTTATGAGAACATCAACCCTGACCAGGAGGTTTTGGAACTTAAATGCCGGTTCATACAGCGTAATCTCATCAGAAAGCAGATACTCCTCTGTTTTTCTGACTGCTTCATCCAATGACTTTGCCGTTACCTCAATACCGTCAGACCAGACTAATTTGGCATATTGACCTATCTGAATACCGCCTTCTGCCAGAGCTTCCAGAAATTCATTACCGGCAGTCTTATTGATATATTCAGGTTTATCAATGTAGAAAAGCTTGGCAGGGCATTCCCTGGAAAGTTTGAACAGCGACTTGGTAAAATATTGAGACCTTTTCATCAAAACCTCCAATCATTTTTTACTTATTATAATACGGAATCCGGATTTTTAAATTTTTTTGTGTTTTTTTTTAATAAACTACTGATGATCTTTATAATACAGTATATGTATAAAAAAATAGTTAAAAATGGAGGTTTTATGTTATGTGAAAATGATTTTGTCCTTGCCGTCCCGAAAATTCGGTTTAATGCTGCTGAGCAAGCATCAGCAATTCTGGCAAAAAGAGAAAATGTAATTTTAAACGAGCAATTTTCGATTGATTTGGTTACTTCGGACGCTATCGTATCCCTGGTGAATAAAGACAAATTTCAGGAAAAAGAGCTGTCCGGGAGTGAAATATTGTTAAACTTCGGCTCAATCTACAAAATAGATCTGAGACCATTTCAGGGATCTGTGTGTCTTGAGTTAAAAGATCTAAACTGGGGATTATTACTTCTTATCAACAGCGTAGAATATGCTTTGTTCGTAGAAAAGAGTTCTGATCAACTCTCTGCTGAATTTAAAAATTTCGCAGGACTGAAGATTCTGATAGTTTCCGATGCTTTTAATGAAGATTACATTAAAAAGATTTCACTGTTGACCGGTCTGTTTGAGCTTCATCTGAATAGTGCATTTTCCGTTACTGATATCAGCTTCTTAAAATCATTCGGTAGTTTAAGAAAATTAAGTCTGAATTTCTCTGACTTATTGGAGGAATTTGAACCTCTGGGATATTTAACTGAACTTACTGAGTTAAGTCTGAAAAGCTGTTATTTACTTTATGATCTTAGTTTTGTGCCCTCCCTCAAAAACCTGGAAAAGCTCGATCTGAGCTGGTGTGATAATCTTATGGATATTAGTCTTTTATCCGGTTTGACAAATCTGACTGACTTAAATCTATATTACTGTAGCAACCTTACCGATATTTCTCCCTTAGCAGATCTCCCTAATCTTGTCAGACTGAATCTGGAATCTTGTAGTCGGTTGAAAGATTTCAATCCATTAACATCGCTACCCAAATTAAGAGAGCTTAATATTGCTTCAAGTAAATCTGAACATATTCCATTAGAATCCCTGCAAAATCTGACTCACCTCAACCTTAGTCGTATCGACAGCTTTACTGATCTGAATCTGCTTACCCATATGACAGAGCTTAAGGAACTGAATTTGAGCAGTAATCAAAACATTACTGAACTGAATCCTCTCTCCAAACTTATCTCTATCAGAGTACTGAATTTGGCATACTGCAATAACATTACCGACATTACCCCCTTAACTTTGCTCTCTGAATTACACAGCCTGAAAATCAGTGAATGCGAAAACCTCGTATCTGTCAAAAAACTGGTCATGTGTAAGAAACTGGAAACACTGGATTGTTCAGAAAGCGGAAACATCAGAGACTTCTATGAGCT
>JAQVBK010000268.1 GCA_028690365.1 Candidatus Cloacimonadota bacterium | reverse complement strand
AGGACGAGATTAGGCTTAGTGCAGCCCGTAATTTAACATATGATGCGCGCAGTGTATTAGACAAGGTTGAGCCTGAAATATCCATTTCCGTTGAAGTCGAGACACCAATAATAATTTTATTTCTTGAGTCTGTGACCTTGCAATCGAATATGATATATGATAATATTCATATTGACGAGAAAACAACATAAATATGATGAAAATGCATAATCATAACCATTTTATCTGCTTTCAATTACGTATTTTTTTGTATATGTCGTTACAAGATTTTAGCGGATGTATTCATTCAAATGTATGGGGGTAAGGATTAATGAATACGCTGTTATTAAAAAATTTAGGAGTTAATAAGCGTATTGTAGATGCTCTGGACAAGAGTTATGCAGGGCATTCTCAATGTCTTGAGATTCTACAGGATAATACAGATTTGAAATTACAGATTCTGAGAAATGATGACTCATTAACACAACCATGGATTATTAAACTCGAGCGATTTTTTGATACTGCTACAATAGAACAAATATCAAAGAAGGGAATAAATAGATCAAAGATAAAATATAATTGTGATGACAAAGTGGAGTTGCTTCCTAATACTGGATGTAGGACAGCTAATGTCATAATAAATGGATTAGAGCTTAGAGTTATACTTCAGATATGAAGATTGGTAAAATGGGTATAGAGAAACAATATGAAGAGATTCTCCAGGGCAAACCAGGATATAGGATTCTGCAGGTAAACGCTACCGGTAAGAGTCTCGAACTATTCAGGCACAATCTTGATAAACCAGCTGAAAATGGAAAAGATATTTTGCTCTCAATTGATAACGAGTTACAAAATTATGTAGAAGAATTAATGGAACCTTATTCAAAATCGTCATCAGTAGTTTTGGACTGTTCAACAGGGGAGATTTTATCTTATGTGAGCAAACCTGAGTACGATCCCAATCTTTTTATGGATTATATATCACACTCAGACTGGGACGCCTTAACTCAAAATCCAGATAATCCCTTATTAGACAGAGTTATACATGCAACATATCCTCCAGGTTCAGTCTTTAAAACTGTAATTGCTCTAAATGGACTGGAACACAAACTAATAACTCCTCAGACTAAACTTGCCTATTGTGACGGTGGTTTGCAGGTGGGTGACAGATATGTTAAATGTTGGTACGAAAATGGACATGGAAGTCTGAACCTCATGGATGCAATTCGTTTTTCATGCGATGTTTATTTCTATGATTTGTCTTTTAAGATGACGCTTGATCAGATAAATGAATACTCGCATAAATTAATGCTGTTTGAGCGGACCGGAATTGATTTACCGGGTGAAAGAGAAGGATTTATTCCCACTGAAGAGTGGTTCATGAAAAGATATGGAAAAAATATAAGCGTTAGGGGGCATGTAGTTAATATTTCAATCGGACAGGGAGAAATTCTTACTACTCCTCTTCAGATATGCGCACATTATGCTATGATTGCAAATGAAGGAAGATGGGTTCAACCTCATTTTCTAAAAAAAATTATCAATACTGAAAAACATCAGAACCAAAGAAGATATTTTGAGAAAAATATACCATTTGAAGCTGGAAATATAGAAACGATCAAAAAAGCACTGTACATAACAGTAAACGATAAATGGGGAACAGGTGCAAATGCAAAAGTTGAAGGAGTAAAAGTTTACGGGAAGACTGGTTCTGCAGAGAATCATATGGGTACAGTAACCCATGCTTGGTTTGCCGGTTTTGCTGAATGGTCTGAACCAGAGATAGCAGTAGTAGTTTTTCTGGAAAATGCAGGATCCGGTGGTGGAATAGCTGCTCCTATAGCCAAAAAAATCATAGAGAAATATCATGTTATGAGAGGACAAAAATGAAAATCATTCCGGCTAAACTTGATTGGGGATTACTTATGATTTATTTAGCCCTTGTATTTTGCGGAATGATTATAATTTATTCAGCTTCTGCTTCAAGTATTGATGACGAGATAGTTCTCAGAGATTATTTTTTTAAACAGGTAATATGGTTTTCATTATCATTTGTTACAATGCTTTTGATAATAAACATACCTGTTCATATTCTCGACATCTTTATAACTCCAATGTATCTACTGAGTATTCTGCTTTTAATAGTTGTTCTGTTTATGCCCCCAATAAACGGTTCTCACAGATGGATTCCTTTCGGAATAACAAGATTTCAGCCTTCAGAACTTGCTAAAATTGCTACCATTCTGATGGTTGCAAAAAGCATTTCCAAACCTTTTCAGTCTGACACAAAAATCTTATTATGGGCAATAGGACTGACAATTGTTCCGGTTTTGTTGATAATTGTTGAACCTGATCTGGGAACGAGTTTGGTCTTTTTATTTATTGTTTTTGTGATGCTGTCCTTTTCATCTTTATCATTCTATTATCTCATCATTTTGTCTGGTCCTATTTTTAGTATACTTTTATCATTTAATCCAATTATCTTTGTGCTTTTTATACTTCTTTACATTTTGATTTTAAACATCAATAAAGTATCATGGTTAATTATCTCAATAGGAAGTATTTTCAATGTTTTTCTATACTTTATTCTTCCGGTTTTGTGGGGTTCTCTAAAGAATTATCAACAAAATAGAATCCTTACCTTCCTTGATCCCACCAGAGATCCTTTTGGAGCAGGTTATCAGATTATTCAGTCTAAAATTGCAATTGGTTCAGGTAAACTTTGGGGAAAAGGCTTCTTGAAAGGTACTCAGAAAAATCTTGATTTTTTGCCTGAACACCACACAGACTTTATATTTTCTGTTTTAGGTGAAGAGTTTGGATTCTTAGGTTGCTCTGCTTTATTGTTATTGTTTTTCTTACTTATAATAAAAATACTTCACAGATATAATTCTATTGAAAGTTTGGAACACAGATTGGCAATAATTGGAATAATGTCTTTTATTTTGTTTCAGATTTTCACAAACATGGGTATGAATGTTGGATTAGTACCAACCACTGGGATTCCGTTGCCTTTTATTAGTTACGGAGGTTCAAACTTGTTAATTAACACAATAGCTATTGCCTATGTGTTGAGGTTAAAGACTTTAAGAAAAAAGAGGACTAAATGAAAAGAATTCTATCTTTGCTGGCAATTTTTCTTTATGGATGTTTCTTCGGTTCAACATTGAATTTTTCAATAAAAGATACTGAAGGAAAACCAAATCTTATTACAAATGGAGATTTCGAAACAGGTGATCTCAGTAGAGGAAAACTTCCTGAAGAATGGACTGTTCTTGAGAATTCAAAACTCACAGACATCAATTGTAACAATACGGAAGTTATTTCTGGAAAATCGAGCCTGGAAATATCTTCTGAAAGCCGAACAGTAATAATTTCAGATGCTTTTAAGATAGCAAAAAATAATGCAGTTTATGCCAATATTTTTGTTAAAGCTAAGAACAATTCAAAACAGTCTGTAGAATTGAACATAATTACTTTTGATAAATATGGGAAAAAGACAGGAATTTATCCATCGAAATCTATTATTTCTGATGAGTGGAAAGAATTGTCTGTTAGCGCTGGTTTTTTCAAGTCTAATACTGAATTTGCCAGAATTATGATTACAATACCAAAAGATTCAGAAAACTCTTTCTATATAGATAATTGCGGAGCATTTATAGTCCATGAATTCTAAAATAAAGGAAATGTTAATGGAAGACATTAAAATTACTCATTTTGTAAAAGCTGCTGGCTGAGCAGCCAAGTTAGGTCCGGAGGATCTGGACCAAGTAACAAAAGGTATTGTTTGGCCGACTTCAGAAAACTTACTGGTAGGATTGAATTCCAGTGATGATGCAGGAGTGTATAAAATTTCTGATAACCTGGCAATTGTTCAAACCGTAGATTTTATAACTCCCGTTGTAAATGATCCTTATATATTTGGTCAGATTGCTGCAGCTAACAGTTTAAGCGATATTTTTGCAATGGGCGCAAAATTCTGTACAGCTCTGAATATTGTTATGTTTGACAATTGTAATCTGACTAAAGAAATGCTCAGAGAAATACTTGAGGGTGGTTTATCAAAAGTTAAGGAAGCTGGTGGAGTTATATTGGGTGGTCATACGATTCAGGATATTGAGATGAAGTATGGATTATCAGCTACTGGAATTGTTAATATAAATAAACATGTCTGCAATAATACAGCAAAACCAGGTGACTTGATAATTCTGACAAAACCTATAGGAATTGGAGTAGCTACTACAGCTATAAAAGCTGATCTTGCAGATGAAGCAATTATTAAAGAATCGATAAAACATATGACTACTCTGAATAAAAAAGCTGCAGAAATCTCTGTAGATTTCGGTATAAC
>JAQVBK010000267.1 GCA_028690365.1 Candidatus Cloacimonadota bacterium | reverse complement strand
CTTCCTATCTATGTAGAAGGTGCAATCAGAAGAGGAACAATTACTAATATCAATGCACTGTCATCGCTAATGATTATGATCACAATCTTTCTGGTATCGGTCTCCAGAAAATTTCATAAATTGATGTTTAGCAATTAATGAAACACACTCATATTCATCAAATACAAAATACTGAAAAGCAGGATAGATAATTGGGAATACAAGAAATTATAACTAAAAAAATGGAAAGAATAGATTCTTTACCTACACTTCCGGTAATAGCATCTCAGTTACTCCGACTTCTGTCCGACGACAAAGCGTCTATCAATAAAATGGCAAATCTTATATCATCTGATCCGGCAATTACCAGTAAAGTCCTTGCTATTGCTAACTCAGCTTTTTATGGCATTAGAAAACAGATTGATACAATAAAACTGGCAATGGTAATACTGGGTTTGAATGAAATCAGAAACATTATTCTCTCAATTTCGATCTTCAGGTCATTCAATGACAGTTCTAATGATGCTTCATTTGATAGAAACAGATTCTGGCAACATTCTATTGCAACAGGTCATTTTGCGAAAATTATCAGAACTGAGTTAAAACTGCCCGGACATGGCGAAGAATTCACCGCAGGATTGATTCATGATATTGGCAAAATCATTATGGATCAATATTTTCATGATCAATTTATAAAAGCTCTACAGTTTTCTAATGAAAAGGGAATCTCTAATTATGCCGCAGAGAAAAAGATGTTAGGCATGACCCATATGGAGTTAGGAGCATGGTTGGCAAATAAATGGATGTTACCTAAAAATCTTGTTGACAGCATTGAATACCATCACAATCCTTTCACATATAATGAAAGACATATGTTGCCCGCACTTATAAGTATTAGTAATTTTTATGCCAATAAGTTCGGTTTTGGAATAGATTTGGAGATGACTGATAAAAAGGCTGCTGATGAAGATCGTTTATGGAATTTGATGATGAGCTATTCTAACAGTACTGAAATCGACAAAAGTAAAATTTTTTCTACACTTGATGAAAGTATTGACGAAGTAAAGACATATATATTTGAAATTATGAGCATAGTTTAATCATAAAGATTTTGACATTTTATCACATATTGTTTTTTTGGTTTATAATGTAAATACTTGGAGGGAATGTGGCTGAACTTAAATTCTTAGTAGTGGATGATTCTCCCACAATGAGGAGAATTGTTGTGAACACTTTAATAAGATTGGGCTATCGGGATATCGAAGACGCAGAACACGGTCAAGCTGGAATGGATATTCTCAATACTGTTCCCGATATAGGTTTCATAGTCACAGACTGGAATATGCCAGTAATGGATGGACTCAAATTTGTACAAACTATCAGATCAAGTAGCGACTTCAATAAATTGCCCATTCTAATGATTACCACCAGAAGTGTAAAAGACGATATAATAGAAGCCATGAAAGCAGGAGTAAATAACTATATTGTTAAACCCTTTACACCTGAAACTATGAAACAAAAAATTGACATGATTTTAGGAAATTAAGGGGAGGAACCATGGAAATCAACGAGGGGATATTACCTACGATTAAGCAGTTGATTGAGGTCTCTGATCAATTATTCAAAGAACTAGAGCCTGTAATAGACAAGAAAAACAATATCTATAACCAAGCGAGAATAGAAGATTTGCTTAAATCGGCTCACATCCGACTCAAAGATTTGCATGCCAAAGTTTTGGTTACTCACGATTTGATTGAATCTGTAATTCTATCAATTCACTCCAGTCGCAATGAATTAAAGAAAAGCGTTGATGGTCTGATCAGAAAAACAGGGGTTCAATTACAAAAAGTTACTTCTACAACCGAAGAAGCTACTAATAAGATTATGGATATCGCTGAAAAACTGGATGACGATCAATTAAAAATTATTGACCTACTGGACAAACTCAAACTAGACAACGGTAAAGAAGAAATAATTGATGACATAAAAGGAAAAGTTTATAAAAATCAAGATGCAGCATTTACAATTATTGATTATCTGCAGTTCCAAGATATAACTGCTCAGCAAATTGCAGGAGCATACTCATTATTATCAGACACCGAAAGAACCTTGATCTCAGTGTCAAATCTCTTAAGAGAATTTGATCCATCTGCTGAGGAAAACTCAGCAATTGCCAGTAGTGTAGACAAGAAAGCATTTAATGCTGATGCAGCATTTACCGATAAAACAAATATTCAGTCAGCAATTGACGATCTCTTTACTTCGCACGACACTTCCGTAGAAATTCCTGAAGACAGAGTAGAATTAAAGCAATTTTCAATAGAAGAAGCGCAAAATCAATCAGGAATCAAGGACGTCAGCAATGACGATATCGATGCTCTCTTTGGCAATAGCGCAATTAACTCATCAAAAGAAGATGAAATTGATATAGACGCTTTGTTTGCAAAACCTAAAATAGAAAAAAAAGAAAAAAAAAATGAAGATTTCGATATTGATGATCTATTTAAAAATAACCAGTCTACCAATAAGTAAGCAAAGGAACAGTTATGAAAAGAAACATATTAGTCGTTGATGATGAAGAAAGCATCAGAGAGATTATTAAAGAATTTTTAGAAACATTAGGTTATAATGTAGTTGAAGCAGCTGATGGTGAAGAAGCAATCCGAGCTTGCAGTAAAACAAAATTTCATTTGGTCATTACCGATATTCGTATGCCCAAGATGAATGGTCTGAAACTTTTGAAAAATCTTAAAACCTATATGCCGGAACTTCCAATTATCCTGATGACCGGTTATCAACCTTCAAAAGCACAGGAAGAGAGCCTTTCAGCCAAAGCAGATGGTTACCTTTTAAAACCATTTTCACTGAATTCGCTTAGACAGGCAATATTGAAGATATTCAAAACTTTATAATTATGTCAAAAAATCTTATCAGAAACTATACTATTGTACAAAAGGAAGAAACTCCAGTTGCAATGGGGAGTAAGATTCCTCGCATTATTACAAACGCTTCGGTAAATGAAAAAAACATTGAAATCTCCACAAATAATAGTTCTGTAACTCCAAAAGAGACTAAATACAATGTTGAAAAAACACCTACAATTGAAATTAATAAAAATAAAGACGGTGTTGTAACTTCAATAGATGTAGTTTGCATTTGTGGTGAAAAAATAACAATTAAACTGGAATACTGATGAAAAAAATTCTTGTTGTTGATGATGAATTATTGTTACGTGATGTTCTCTATGATTACCTCAGTAGAAACGGATATGACGTAGTGTTGGCAGCGGATGGATATAGAGCCTTGGAACTAATTGAGAAAGAGAATATTGATTTAGCTCTCATTGATATTAAAATGCCAAACATGAGCGGACTAGAATTAACTGAAAAAGCTAAAAGGATTAAACCCGAATTGGCAATAATTGTAATGACAGGATACCCCAGTCTCAACACCGCAGTTAATGCACTCAAATGTGGAGCATTAGAATACATAGTAAAGCCATTCAGATTAGATGAGCTAAATCGCATCATCAGAAAAAACACACAGGACCAGAAAATTATCGAAGAGAACGAGAAACTTAAAGATAAGATAAAAAAACTGGAATCACAATTATTTGAAAATGATGAATCCACAGATAATACAGCAACTATTATAGAGAAACCTCCCAAAATCAGAACTTTTGCACAAATAAAAAAAAATGAAGAAATAGGCAAACAAGTTTACCAATCATTATCTGAAAATGAGAAAAAATGGGAAAAAGAACTGAGTAAACTTATTGAGCTATATGCTGATGGTTCCATATCAGAAGAAGAATACAAGAAGAAAAAAGCAGAACTCCTCAAACAAAAAAATGCAAAACTATAATGTCAACGATCTTGCTGAAGCTTTTAAAATTTTTAACGAAACAATAGGACAGTTTCAGGAAACACATAAAAACCTACAACAAAAAATTGACTATCTCACTACTCAGTTACAAAAGAAGAATAATGAACTGAAAAGCAAAATTAAAGAGAGCGAAAATATTAAAAATTTTCAGGACAGTATTCTTGAAAATATATCTTCCGGCGTAATAGTTATTGATAATCAAGGGAATATCATCCTTTTTAATTCTGCAGCTCAAGAAATTACAAACCTGAACAGAGAAAACGTAATCAACAAAAATTATCTGGATGTGTTTGGGAAAAAAAACAAAAATAAGTCTGCAATCTTTACCCTCACTACCGGAAAAGAATCGCACCACAGACAAAAAACAATAACCGATGTTGAGCAGAATGATAAACTTGTTGAATTCAGTACTTCAATCATTAAAGGTGGAAATGGAAAAACCCTCGGAGTAGTAGAAGTATTCAACGACA
>JAQVBK010000266.1 GCA_028690365.1 Candidatus Cloacimonadota bacterium | reverse complement strand
TTGTATTTTTTCAATCTTTGATTCGTAAGGTATGATAATTGTCTATTGTTATAATAGGATTTTTTATAGTAAGAATTTTATTGTATTTATCCTCATATAATGATTTATTTGGTCAGGTAAATGTCATATCTGCTTTATGAAGATGGTTCATAAGATGGGTGCTAATTTCTTCATGAGTTACTGTTAGTATATTGTTATTAACTGTTTGGTTTTCAGTTATATTTTCTGCTAGTATATCTTTTTTCACTTCTTCAATTTTTACAATTTTTCATTGTTCTACTTTATATCCATCTTTGAGTATGATGGTAGATTTTTGGGTATCTTTGGTATCAAATTGTAAGCCAGATGATCAGAAATTGATAACACCATTTTTGTCAAATTTAATTCACATTGATTTCAATGTTGTCGTTTTTTCTAATCCGGGTATTTTTTTGATAGATTCTAATAGTTTAGTTTGATACGCTTTGCGTTCTAATTCTGCTGGTGTTTGTGCTATAAATGGTTCCCCTGTTACAGCATCTATAATAGTAGTTCATTTTCCTCTTTCTATTCAAACAGGAGTAGCTTTTTCAGGTTCTACAAGGGTAAGTACCAGTGTATTATTTTTTTTGTCTGCAAGCATATTTTCTAATCTACTCTTACCATTTTCATCTTGTTCAAACAGAGCAGCCAGTGTAAGCGGACCAGGAATACCGTCAGCTTTTTGATTTTTACATCCTAACTGTTCTCGAGTTACTCCTTGTCAATTCAAATAATTTTGGATAGTTTTGACTCCAGCTCTTGTGATAGGTCATAGTTTATCTACAGAATCATGGTCAAGTCAGTTTGATGCTCATAAGATGATAATGATAGTCTGTATACTATTGATATATCATTGAAAATCTTCCATCGTATTGACCATAGATGCTCGATTGGTATAATTTTTTTGATGTTCAGTAGATAATCTTGTGATGCTATCTTGAGTTATTGTATCCAATACTTCAGTTGTTGCATCAGTAGTAGTATCAATAACTGATTCTTCTTCTTTCTCTTTGGTTGTAAGTAAGGTATTGAGTTCCTCACCAAGATCTGATTTGAATTGCTCAAAAACTTTCCTAGCACTTTCAGTTTCTGCTACAAGACTAGGATCGATAGTTGCTGCTTTTTCTCTAAGTACAAGAGCATCTTCCCATTGTTTCATTGCTTCTACAAATTTGCTTTCAAGTGCTTGTTGATTTGTAGATGGTTGAGATAGCGCTTCTTTAGCTGTAGTAGCAGTATTTTTGAGTGTTTCAAAGTTTGTCATGGTAGTATTGATAGATGTATAAAAAGTTTTTATGATGTATTATAAATTTTCTAAGAATTCTGCTGTAAATGTATCAAATGTCTCTTTGACGAGTATATCAACATCACTAATATGACTGTAGATAAACCTAAAAAATTCGTCAGGAGAAATCTCTGTTTTTGAAAAGAGCTCGTTTCTGTCTTGTTCTGAGAGTGTATTGATGAGTACTGCTTGTAATCTCTCTACAAACGTATCTTCGAGTTGTTGGGCGAGTTGTAGTCTCGTCATCCCATCAGACAGAGGATAATGGTCTATGAGTGCAAGAAATTCTGATTTATAATCAAACATGGATATGTGGTTTGTTAAGATAAAATATATAACTATTGTTGTGATGATGATTGGTTTTTATCTTGTGTTTGTGTTTTTGCATAGGTATTTGAGAACGGTAATAATCCCGAATATTCATATCATGATCGACGTTCGTTTGATCGATAATCAGGATTAAATACAGTTGTAACTTTATCTCCTGTGATAGTATTTTTTCCTTCTAATACAACACTGAATCAACGATGAGTCATGTCTGCAGTTCATCATATTATAGATTTTTGGATTTCCATAGGACTAGCAATATCATCGAAGCTTACTGTATCAATTTGTACATTTGTGAGATTGTGGTCTTTGAGATATTGAGTAGTATGTTCAATCATTTCTCATCGTCTGAGTGCCATAAGTTTTCTGTTTCCAATATCGGCACCACTATCTTCAGCTATCTTCATAATGTTTGATATATAGTCATCAGATAGAGCTTCTTGAAATGCTTTCGTTGTAGTTGGATTGAGTCCTGCAGTATCTACATAATTTCTAATATCATTGATCTTGTCCATATGATTAGCAAATGCTCATGCTTTTGAGGCTACAGCATCTACGGCTACCTCACCTTTCATTTCAGTGATATGAGTACCATCGATGATACTACCTTCTACTTTGAGATTAGGGTCTCAAGGATTGATCTCATGTCCAGAGAGCTTGAAACGAGCTTCTTCTGTCATGGTATAATCAGTAGTTATCTTGTCTCCAGCTCATGGTATAGTTTTTTGACTCCATGGATCAAAGGTATTATTTATTCCATCGATACCCATTTTGATACCTCCTAGTACTGCGGCTGCAGCTAGTGCATTTTTACCATAGTTTCCTACTGCTTGGAGGGATTGCTTGTTTCTGTTTTTTGAGATATCTTTCTGAACTTGTATATAGTTAGTATTGAGACGATTGTAGGTAGCTGTATAATCGGTACTTTTTTTCAATGTTGTTCGATAATGTGTTCGGTCATCTTTGTTTGAATTTTTATCTACTGTGGTAGTGATAGTTTTTCACTGATCATCAATGGTGTAGAGTGGAGTAGCGAAAGCAGCTACTTTCATTTCATTCATCAATTCGTTACGTTTGATAGCTGTCTGTTCGCGACCATAGCCAGTGCCATCAGCTCTTGTAGTAGATATAAATTGAGTATCCAAATCATGTCAGGCATCCATACGAGCTAGAGTATCGGCTAATACGGTTTGTTTTTGATGTCCAGTTTTGGTTTTGAGGTCATCTATCAGGACGTCGACACTTTGTAGTACATCAGTATTTCTCATCTGTGCAAATGATTGGAGTATGGCGAGTTGTTTTTTGTTTCTATGGAGTGCATTTCGTCCAAACCGTGCCCCTACTTTTGCAAATTTGCTAGCATGATTGATGTTATTTTCTACTTCTTTGATACGATTATTGAGCTCAGTTATACCTATATTGATAGCATCTTCATGTGTTTTTGCTGATTCTTGTAAGGTATCACGTTGTGTTTTCATATATTGTAAAAACATCCCATATCCTGTTGCCGTTATCAAACCAGTCAATGGATTGAACAAAAGAGCACCTCCTGCCGCTACTCCTATTTTACTGAGCGTAGTGAGAGCAAATCTTGGTATTCATGTTTTTTGTTCTGCTTTTTGTAATATTTGCGCAAATCGTTTGTTGACTCCTTTGTCATATTTATCATATCTGACACCTTCAAGTTCTTCTGTGTCTTGTTTTTTGACTAGTCATATGAGTTTGATATTAATCTTTGCTGTTTTGTCTTGGAGAGATTGGATATTTTGTTGAGCTAGAGAAATTTTAAGTTTTTCAAATTCTTTTTGAATATCTTCTCCTGTTACTGCACTCAATTGTTTGTCTTTATCTCTTCAATTATTGAGGGTAGAGGAGAGGGTTTGTTGGATATTTTCAATGTCTTTGTCGTTGAGAGGGTCTTCATGGTTGGTGATATTGCTTACAATGGCTTGTTGTATCCTGTATGATCTCTGATAGTTATCGTTATTGAGTTTCACCATAAGATCTGTACCTGTCATCATTCAAAGGTCTTTTTTTGTATCATCATCTTGGCTATTTTTTACTCTAGCAAGTTCGATATTGAATTCCCCTATAGCTTCAGCTTCTCTCATTTTACCAGTGAGATAAAGATCAGCAATACTATTGATCCTTGCATCACTTCAGAGATCTTTGGTTGCTTGGATATTGTTATTTGCTATATTCATAGCATCTTGTTGAGCGTAGGTTCCGATATTACCTTCAATTCTGTCTTGGAGAGATCCTGTTTCAATAAAATTACTATTTGTCCTAGCATCATCTATTGATTGATTTACTTTTTTTCTCTGACGTCGTCTATCCAGTCAGAACATTTCTATTTTTCTCAACCAGTTTGCTTGTTCATATCTGCGAGCGGATTCATCTCTGATACGATTACGTTCTGATTCGTAGATGAGATTTTCTTTATCCATCAGATGTGCATCGATGGTGAAAAGATCAACAATTTCTTTAGAGGTTTGTTGTACTATATCATTACTATTTTTAGGTTTTGTAAAATTGTTGATGATATCATCTAATGATTGCTCTGTACGTGCTTGTTCTCCTACTTGATTACTTCTGTCGACTGCATAGTATTGATCTCATTCTTTATAGACATCAAAAGGTGTTCCATTACGATCTACGAGTCTTAACTTTTTATTTGCATTAAGATCATCAATAATTTGTTG